>JAJCYX010000029.1 GCA_029262715.1 Chloroflexota bacterium | reverse complement strand
CATGTCATTCAGCCGAGATCCGGTTGGAACCTGATCGATCTCGGTGAACTGTGGCGCTACCGGGATCTCCTATATTTCCTAGTCTGGCGAGATATCAAGGTTCGCTACACGCAGTCGGTGCTAGGCGTCGGATGGGCGGTAATCCAACCGGTCTTTTTCATGATCGTTTTCTCGATCGTGTTTGGAAGACTTGCCAACGTTAGCTCCGATGGAGTGCCATACACCGTCTTCAGCTATACCGCGATAGTGCCATGGCTATACTTCTCTAACTCGCTGAATGCATCGACGAACAGTCTCATTCAGAACACAAACATGCTGAGCAAAGTGTATTTCCCTCGCCTGATCTTGCCAGTATCAGCTTCACTTGGGCAGTTGCTGGACTTTGCTATCGCGTTCGTGTTGGTTGCCGGGCTGTTGGCGTGGTACCAAATAGTGCCTACCTACTGGGCGCTCGGTCTACCGCTGCTGGTGGTGTTGATGGTGATGAGCGCCACAGGCATAGGCATGTGGCTCACAGCACTGGCGATCCAATTCAGGGATGTGAAGTACGGGATCGCGTTCATGGTTCAGTTGATGATGTATGCGTCACCAGTTGTCTACCCAGCCAGCAACATTCCAGATAGTTACGATCTCATCTACGCCCTGAACCCGATGGTGGGTATTATCGAAGGATTCAGAGCCGCATTTTTGAACACAAATCCAATGCCATGGGACCTCCTTGCTGTTAGCGCAGCGGTATCTACGCTCCTGTTAATTAGCGGAGCACTCTATTTCCGACGCATGGAACGGGTGTTCGCCGATGTTGCGTGAGTTGCAATGAGTAACGTTGCTATAAGCGCGCAAGGCGTTTCGAAAAGATATCGGATCGGAGTCCGGGGCGGTGTACCGGACACGCTGGGCGGAACGATCGCCCAGGCTCTCAAGCGACCGTTCCGACAGTTGGCGAAGCTGAGAAGCCTGTCGAAATTCGAAGAGGACGAAGGTTCGGCGGACGACGTGCTATGGGCTGTGAAAGACATCAATTTCGAGATCACCACTGGTGAGCGAATCGGGATTGTCGGACGTAACGGTGCCGGGAAGTCGACGCTTTTGAAAATCCTCTCTCGTATTACCGAGCCAACTGCCGGGCGAGTGGTGACTCGAGGTCGAGTTTCCAGTCTGCTAGAGGTTGGCACAGGCTTTCACCCTGAACTTACAGGCCGGGAGAACGTCTATCTGAACGGCGCTGTACTTGGGATGAGCAGGGCCGAAATATCCCGCAAGTTTGACGAAATCGTTGACTTCTCCGGTGTTGATAAGTTCCTGGAAACACCGGTCAAACGGTATTCCTCGGGCATGGTAGTCCGTCTGGCATTTTCAGTTGCGGCGCATCTTGAGCCAGAGATTTTACTCGTTGACGAGGTGTTGGCTGTTGGAGACGCCGAGTTCCAGAGAAAGTGCCTTGGGAAGATGGAGAGTGTTACGTCGGCTGGACGAACAGTACTGTTCGTGAGCCACAACCTTTCTGCAGTTAGGCGCCTCTGTCCACGCTCTTTGCTGCTAGAGCGCGGCAAGTTGGTAGAGGACGCCAGTTCTGACACCGTCATAGCAAAGTATATGGGGCAAGGTAGACCGGACAGTTTTCAGACGAGTTGGGAAAGCCGAGACGGTCCAGGAGGGGACGAGGTAAGGCTCAGATCCGTAAGCCTGCACGAAGCAGACGGACGCGCAACGTACGATGTGAACATCGAGCAACAGCATGATCTGAAAATCGTATACTCGACTTTCGCTCCAAATCTGCGTTTCAGAGTTATGGCCCGGTTTTACAACGAATTCGGATTCGCATTCCCAACGATCGAACCCACCGAGCAGCACAGAGATGATGCGGGAATCTACGAATCGTGTGTGACTATCCCTGCAAACCTCCTGTCTGAAGGAGAATATACTGTGGGCATCACGATCTATACGTCGTCCGGCGCGACGACGCATTATGTGCGTACGGAAGATGTCATTTCGTTTCATGTGTTCGATCCCGTGCTCGGTACTTCAGCGCGGGGCGACTACGCGCAAAATCTGCATGGCTCCGTACGACCTCTACTACCCTGGCGCTTGACGAAGACACGAGACTGAAGACTCATTTCGTGTGGCTTCCCTATGGCTCAGAAAAATTTGCTTTCAACATTGAGACAGTCGGTGCTTCGATCACCTGCCGGGCCAGTTCTGCGCTCCGTGCTAAGGCGACCTACAACCTCAGCATTTCCGAGCCTGCCGCCGATCGGCGATCATCTTGGTGAGTTATTTGATCGTTGTGAGATCAAACTGATTGATATCGGTGCCCGGGATATCTCTGGCGAAGCCTCAAGAAATGTCACGACCCTTGCTCCATATTCGCACTATTTCGCATTTGAACCGGATGCGAGGCAGACTCAGCAAATTGAGGACAGACTGCGAGAGCAGTTGGACTGGAAGCGAGTAACGGTTATCCCTAAGGCCGTGGGGAGCAGCGTCGAACCAGGTACTCTGCGACTTACCAGGCAACCCGGGCTTAGCTCGCTGCTGGAACCTGATCCCTCTGTTGCGGCCCAGTACGCGCTGTCCAATGAATTTGAAGTAATGGACTCAGTTCCAACTGCAACCAGGCCTCTTGGTGAATTTGCGAAGGAATTCGAGTTCGAGGATGCGACATTTCTCAAGGTCGATACTCAGGGAACCGAGCTGGACATTCTGCAATCCGGCAGGGAAGTACTGGAGAAGTCGATTGTCGGTGTATATGTTGAGGTTGAATTTCAACGGTTCTACAAAGGACAACCACTCTTCAACGATGTCGACAGCTTTCTAAGTTCTCTTGGATTCACCCTGTTTGACCTGGATCGGACCCTGACGCGACGCACCTCGCGCTGGAACGAGCATTTCTCACGAAGACAGGTCATCTGGGCTCATGCTCTTTACTTGAAAGAGCCGGCATACTTAGCATCGACAAACTCAACATCAGACACAACGACCGACCTTGGGAGGCTGCTCGCCGTGGCATTAGCGTTCCAACATTTCGATGTCGCATTGCAGATCCTGCAAATAGATTCTTTTAGTGAGGCAACAAAAGATCATGCCCAGCTAAAGAGGTCGGTACGAAGCTACGTTATGGAATCAACCAACGCAATTACCAGTCACGCACGGGTAGCCGCCACCAGACACTTCAAAGACAGAGACAACTCGTTTGTCTAGATTCCGTCGTTCAATAGATCCTAGTCCCTGGAGATAACCAAATGACAACCATACCGCCCGCGATTCGGAACTACCTTGGCGAGGTTTCCGAAAAGTCGGATGATTACCAGGCAAGTGCCTTCTGGGACGATCTGTTAACTGAAATTCGTGGAGACCTTGACGCCCTTCGAGCAGAAAACACCACGGCAAAGCAGTATGAGGATCTGATCGTCAAGCTAAATGCTGGCCGAAAAATCAAGTTCGGCTTCAAGGAGCGTACCGGCACGCTGGGAGCTCTTCGACGCAAGATTGCTTACCACTACGCCTATCACTACGGGCGGCTGGTCAAGCTGATTGGGAACCGATCACCGATAACTCTGAAAGGAACGCCCAAAGAACTGGCAGAACATGCAGCGGCCCTCGCGTTCCTCCGAAGCCACAAGCTAGTCGACGGCTACACGAAGTTCATGGAGCCGATACCTGTCGAGTCGACTATGTCGACAGCAAGACATTACTACTTCAAAGAGCTTATTAAGGATCTCACGGCAAAGAACATCGGTGAGCCTCCCTACGACATTATGGAAATTGGGGCAGGCGCTGGAAACCTCGGTACATTCTTCGCGTTGTCCGGTCTTGTAAAGAGCTACACCATTGTTGACTTGCCGGAAATGCTGCTCCTTTCGTCCTTCACCATTTCGAAGTACCTCCCCGAATCAGTCATCAGTTTTAGTCCCACAGAAGAGGTTGAGCCGGGAGCGATAACATTCCGCTTTCTTACACCGGACATGGTCGACAAAATCCCGGACCAATCCAGGGATCTCATGATCAACATCACCTCCATGATGGAGATGGACCTGGATGTCAGGGACAATTACTTGAAACACATCTACCGGATTGGACGTCCAAATTCTCTGTTCTTCAACAATAACCGCCGTCAAAGCACACTTCCGCTGCACGATGGGTCCACTTGGGACAACAACCCGTTGCTCTACCCGTATCGGACAGATGACAAGATATTGATGTGGGAGGAGTGCCCATTTCATCAGTTCGGCCGAATGCATTGGCACTTCAAGCAGAGCCTGTGCTTCATGCGTGCCGCAGTCATCAACCAGACGGCCTGACCACGAACGCTCTCACGCTGCGAGCGGTGCTGACTGAGCAGCATCCCCGCTTCGCGACGTAGGACAACTGTATGCAAGTCCTATTCGCCATAAACACAATCCACAGATTTACATACTTCGAGTCGATGATCCGAGCACTGTGCAATCGTGGCCATGAGGTAAACGTGGTTCACTATGGCTCGAATCTTCCAGGAGGCTCCGACGCAGCGGCTGTCCGGGCCGAGCGCGAACTGCCCGGACTATCGATCGGCGAAGCTCAACGCCGCACCGGGATCTGGCGAAAGCTCCTGTTCGCCGCGCGTGAGGTCCGCAGCTACTCGAGCTACGCGGGTAGAAGCGACCAGGACCCGTTCTACATCGCTCGGCAGCAGCGATATCTTCCAAGGCCGATCAAGAAGCTGGTCGAATGGGTACGTCCGATCAGACACCTCTTCGCTTTGCGACCTGTGCAGTGGGCTCTTCAATTGTTCGAGAGGATGGCACCTGCCGACGGTGCAATACTCCGGCATCTGAAGGAGACTTCGCCTGATGTGGTCATTGCAGCTCCTGCGCTGATGCGGTTCTCTGAGGAAATCGACTACATCAAGGCAGCAAGGTCGATGTGTATACCAACTGCAATCCCTGTTTTCAGCTGGGACGCTTTGACCACCAAGGGCCTGATACACATCGCACCGGATCTGGCTCTCGTTTGGAACGAATCACATGCGGAAGAAGCGGTGCGAATTCACGGTCTACAGGAGTCGGGCACCGTGGTCGTTGGCTCTCTGTTCCTGGACAAGTGGTTTGATGATTCGAGGCCCGTCATGGATGAAGCCGACTTTCGTCATTCGGTCGGCCTCAGTCCTACTGAACCGTACATCCTTTACCTGGGATCGACGGTGAACATCGCACCTGACGAGAGCTGGTTGATCCAGGATCTGGCTACGGGTCTTGATGAGTCCTGCGATAGCAGGTTGAGTTCAATCGCCATTCTTGCCAGGCCTCACGGGTCACACCAGGCACCGTTCGAGAAGATAGATCATCCTCGTGTCCGCTCATGGACCAGGGACGAACTGCTACCAGACTCACCTGAAGGATTTGCCGCTTTCGCAGCCGCAATTGAACACGCCGTTGCGGTGATTGGAGTAAACACGACGGCAATGGTTGACTCCGTTATCGCTGGAAAACCGGTCATCACTGCGCAAATCGGCGAGTTCCAAACCACAAACGCGTCGCGGGCAGTGCACTACCGGCACATCATCGAAGCTGGTGTTTACGAAACAGCGAACAATGTTGCAGATTGTCTGCACATCATTGCCAGGCTCTATGACGAAGGAGATCAGAAGTCAGAACTTCGTAGGTCATTCGTTGAGCGATTCATCAGACCACACGGTATAGACATCGCGGCCGGAGAAGTAGCTGCACAGGCTATCGAGCTCGCCGCAAAGGGCGTTAGCCCTGGCGAGGTTCAGCAGACTATTTATCGAGAATTCGACGAACCGATGTGAGCTTAAATTCCATCAACAAGGAATACCACTTCAAGGCTGTGTTCTATGCGCTACTCAGTAATTGTGTGCACGTTCAACAGATCAGGGCTGCTTGAGGACACCCTGCGTCAGTTAGAACTGCAGGATCTTCCCGCTGACAAATACGAAGTGATTGTTGTCGACAACAATTCCACTGACAACACCCGTGAAATTGCCGAGCAATTCACTAGTCGCACTGCCAATTTTCAGTACGTATTCGAGCCGATTCAGGGCGTGTCACGCGCCCGAAATCGCGGGTACGAAGAAGCAAAGGGTGAGTACCTGGTCTACGTGGACGATGATGTGCTCGTGGAGAAAGGCCATCTATCGGCGGTTGACAGCGTGGTCACACGTTTCGATCCCGACATCATCGGAGGTCCACTGTATCCCCAGTACATGGACAGTAAACCAAAGTGGTTCAAAGACTCATATGAGACCCGGTGGCACGGTGATGAATCCAGATTTTCAACAACATGCCGAGTGAACGGAGGTAACGCCGTAATCCGTCGAACGGTGCTCGAATCGGTCGGCCTGTACGACACACAGATCAGCTTTGCAGGCACCAACCGTTCCTCAATGGGTGAAGATGCCAAGGTCTTGGACACCTATCGACGCCAGGTACCACTAGATAAGCAGAAGGTCTATTACTCCGTTGAGGCAACCGTCCATCACAAGATAACTGGCTTCAAAATGACCAGGGGATACGTGTTAAAGCGAGGGTACGCCCTAGGAAAAATGGAGAGGAACCTGGTTGTCGCAAGGCAACGCCCCGGCATTTACAGAATCGGCAGATCTTTCGCCGGGGACCTTCGCAGAAACTTTTGCGGGTTCACCAGGGATCTGGGAGCTTTGGGACCATTCCGCGCTGACTACATGATCCTGGCATACGAGCTCAGCCGCACGGCAGGCCGTTTGCGTGAAAGCCTCGGGCACCTCAAGGGGCACTAAAAGCGCGGTAATGCCTGGAGAACGCTGCCCGATGCCGCCATGCGTGCTGCCGAGATTTTTGCGGAAGGTCGAGGGTGGCGTGAACTGCTTCAACGCCTGGCAGAGTCTCAGACCGGGCAAATAAACTGGATATCTTCTGGTTCAAGCTTGAGGAACTCTTCGCCAGGGGTTCCAGTAAGAACGCAGCCGAGAATCATGGCAAAAGCCTCGCGCACCCTGTCCGCGTTCTGGGCGGAGTGCTTCTTAGCGGACAAATCAGAACCCTGAATCGAGCACCTGGGCCGCTATATTTGTTGCAGAAGTACGCCACGGTACGGGCAAAGTCCAGTCCCGGTGGCTGTCAAACGCGAGGATCCCTCAAGTACGTTTTCAGATTGGAGCGGCGGATGGGATTCGAACCCACGACATTCTGCTTGGAAGGCAGACGCTCTACCAGCTGAGCTACCGCCGCTCGTTTATTACTGCGTTCACTCTCAGGCCAGATGATGGCAGGCCAAGTTTACTATTACTCAACAGCAGCTAATTTCGCAACTGTTGAGTTGGCAAGTGAACGCTTTTCACTTCCTATGTTACCGGGCCACCGGTTGTCTGGCATAGATACCTGCTCGTAAATTAGCCGCTTCCGGTCGCAACATCACCTAACACTCTTACTTGACCACGTGAATGCTTCTTCCTCTTGATGCTGCGGCTGTGATCTCAGGAATCACGGGCCAGGGAAGCACACCTATTCGGGCTGTCCAGGATTCGTAGATTCCGGCCATATCATGCAGGCGGTTCGCCTCGCCAGCAGCCAGGTCATTCAGCTCGGTGCGATCCTCGGCCATGTTGTAAAGCTCCCAGTTCTCTGCATGACGGCTCACCAGCTTCCAATCGCCAATCCGCACCGCCCTGTTGCCCTCGTGTTCCCACAGAATCGGCTTATCTCGATGCCAGCCGCCAGCTTCTCGTTCGCATGCTTCAAGCAGGCTCTCCCCCTCTGGCGGCAACACCTCGCGGCCGTCTACCTCACCGTCCTGTCGCACTCCGGCAGCGGCGAAGCAGGTGGCTGCGAGATCGATCAGGTGGACCGGTTCATCGACGATCACAGGCTGCTTGATTTTCTCATGCCAGTTGACGATCAGTGGTGTTGCAATGCCGCCTTCGTGAACCCAGTGCTTGAACTCACGAAACGGAGTGTTTGAGACGTTGGCCCACGGCAGGTCGTAGCTCATGAAGGTGTCGG
>JAJCYX010000028.1 GCA_029262715.1 Chloroflexota bacterium | reverse complement strand
GCGCTCAGTAACGCGGTTTACGACGCCATCGGTGCACGGATGACCGAACTTCCAATGAGCCCGGAGCGGGTTTTCTGGGCAATGAAGGAAACCAACAACGGAACCTCGTGATCCTGCCGGAGCCAGTAGCTGCCAATACACCAGATTCAAACACCCTCGCACCTGCACATGCCTGACACCACTGCAATAGACATCGCCTCAGGAGGCCTGCTCGAATCCGACGACGAAGGTGCTTTGCGCATCGCCGTAATTCACCGCGATCGCTATGAGGACTGGACGCTCCCTAAAGGTCATCCGGAAGAGGGCGAGACGATTGAACAGGCTGCAATCAGGGAGGTCGAAGAGGAGACCGGTTCCCGAGGTGAGATCATCGAGATCGTTCCACCAATCGCCTATCTCGCGAACCGGCAGCCAAAAATCGTCGTTTTCTATCGGATGGCACTAGTCGAACGCAAAGAGTTCACGCCAAATGAAGAAGTATCTGAACTCAGATGGATAGCGCCGTCAGAGGCGTCAGGATTGCTGACCTATGGCATCGAGCGGAGACTGATCGCAGATGTCTACGGCGTCTGACCATCACCAATCAGTTCCATCTTCGCCTTTTCCGCTGTTCGCTTCTTAATGAGGTGAATCGCGTACATCAATACGGCGAACTGGACCACGGCGAAGACGGCGATGAACAGCGTCGCTTCGAAGAAGAACTGCTCAGGGAACATGATGATCAGGAAATCTGTGAACGGATTGAGCAGCCACAGATCATTCGCAAAACTGAGGAAATGGAACTGACGAAAAACAAAATCGAAATTGATCAAAACGGCAATCGCCAGCGTACCCAGTACAACGCCTGAACCCAGTGCCGACCATCTCATTGTTGTTAGCAAGAGCGTCCAGAATTGGCGGCCAAAGTAAATCACTCCGGCCAGCGCAATCAGTAGCGCAATCACGCCAGTGATTCGGACAGCGTTGAACACGCCCTGCATCAACCCCTTCACGTCCACCATGTGACTCACTTCTCGCTCTTTGTAGAGCGAAACCTCCTCGCCGCGGAACGTTACACGCAAGTCCAGGCGCTCGACATCGTTCGTAAAGTAATCCTTGATCTGATCAGCGCCGCTATCCAGCTCCGAAACCGGAAGCGAAGTCTTGTTCGGAATATCGTTACGCCACCAGTTGTACGAATACAGCCAATCGCTCTTGGTCACATATTCGACATTTGCCAGGAGCAGGAACACAGGTACTGCCGTAGCGAAAATGGCAGCGAACGAAAAAACTATCCACCCGCGCAGATCAGCCGGCCACGACAGTGGTGGCACGACCCAGACTTTTACGGATTGGACGGCGGGATGTTGCATCGTTTATTAGGATACTGTCTCGACTGTCGTTATGACTGGCCGGACCGCTACAAAGGGAGACTCCTGTGGACGATATGTCTGACTACGCTCGGAAAGCGGGTGATGCATTTGCCGAGTTGATTGCTACAGTCGAACATCTCCGCAGTCCCGGCGGCTGTCCGTGGGACGCGGAACAGACTCACAAGTCGCTGCGACAGCACACGCTCGAAGAGGTATACGAACTTCTTGATGCTGTCGATTCCAGCGACACCAACGGCACCGAAGAAGAGCTCGGGGACGTAATGACCCACATTGCGTTCTATACCGACATCGCGCACCGGGAGAATAGTTTTGGTGCGGTGAGCGTGGCCGAAAAGGTTAAGGAGAAACTCATCAGACGGCATCCGCATGTGTTCGCCGATGCAGAACAACTGACCGACTCCGAAGAGGTAATTGATCGGTGGGAGGAACTCAAACGAGGCGAGAGCGGCAGAAACTCAGCCGTTGCGAGTTTGCCGTCGTCAATGCCAGCTCTTGCGCTCGCAGGATCGGTTCAACGCAGAACCATCAAAGCGGGCTTGCGATGGCCGGAGAGTGAACCGTACGAATCGGTTTTCACGAGCATTGACGGAGAGCCGGATGAACAGGCCGAGCAGCGTGCGGCCGAACTGTTGATGCAGGCGGCGCGTGAAATCAGGCAGGCAGGAATCGACCCTGAAATAGCGCTACGAACAGCAGCCATCGCCTTGCGAGAACGTGTGCTGAGGGCCGAGGCGTTGGCTGGAGAGGTACCGCTTGCTGAACTAGACGAGTCGGACAGGTCACGAGTTTGGGAAGAATCAGCCACCAACTAACGAGACCTGGCGAACCTGCTCAAGACACGCTGATCCTGCCAGGAGATCCGGTCTTCACCGTTCCAATCGCCTCGGCATACAGACAACCCCTAGCCTTCAACGTTTCACAAAGCGCGCCCAGACGCTCCTCAGCAACGGAGATGAGCAGCCCGCCAGATGTCTGGGCGTCGCACAGTAGCAATCTGTCCAACTCGCTAACGCCTTCACCCCAGTCGATGAACTCTGAAAGCGCCTCAGCATTGCGGTGCGTTCCGCCGGGAGCGACACCTCGCTCAAGCAGCGCCCTTGCTCCGTCAAGAACCGGCACCTTGCTCAGCTGCACCTCGGCAGACGCCTCGCTCGCTTGCAGCATCGTGTGAAGGTGACCAAGAAGTCCGAAGCCCGTGATATCGGTCGCAGAGTTAACTCCGACTTCGATCATCGCCTCAGAAGCACTTCGATTCAGCATCGACATCGACCTCACCGCACCATCAAGCACATCATCGTCAACGGTTCCGGCTTTACCGGCCGTCGTGATAATCCCGGTACCGATCGCTTTCGTCAGCACCAGAACGTCGCCCGTTTTTGCGCCGGTGTTGGCAACCTCATCCCCCGGCTTGATCAATCCGGTCACTGCCATCCCGTACTTCGGCTCTGCGTCATCGACAGTGTGCCCGCCGACTATCGAAACCTCTGCTTCCGATGCCTTCGACTGTCCGCCTTCAAGCACCTTCGCCACGATCTCAGGAGGAAGACTTCGCGGGAATGCAGCGATGTTCAGCGCTGTGACGGGTCGACCGCCCTTTGCGTAGACATCAGATAGCGCGTTAGCGACTGCGATCTCTCCATACTGGAACGGATCATCCACGATGGGCGGGAAGAAATCGACTGTTAAAACAAGCGCGAGTTCATCCGAAATCCGGTAGATGGCAGCATCGTCACCGGACTCGAACCCCACAAG
>JAJCYX010000027.1 GCA_029262715.1 Chloroflexota bacterium | reverse complement strand
CCCCTTCGCTGTGCGGCAGGTCTGTCATTTTGTGTAGTGGTAAAAGACCGGTTTAGATGCCATAAATCAGCTTCCTGTAATAAAGGGTCATGTACGCTTACTCTGAGCGTACGAGAGTGTACGGTAGAAGGCTGGATGACGGCTGAAAAGGTGCAATGACGAGCAGCGGAAACGAAGGTATAGAGACCGGATCGGAGGCTGTTTCCGCACCCTCTCAGTTCAGTCTGTCTTCCGCTAACCGAGCGTTTCGCAGCATCTTCCCGGTTCACCGCCGCGGCTCTCGCAGCCTGATAAACCTCAGCCTTTATGCTGCCGGACTTTCCGGAATGTGGACCGCTCTTGGCACGCCGATTCTGCCAATCCGGGTCGAAGAGATCCTGGAGAATGGCGGCTCAACGATATTTGGAATCACATTCGACGAAGACAACAAGAACGGCGCGCTAGGACTGGTCTCTCTGGCTGGTCTCGCCATCGCCGCACTGGCCCAGCCCGTTGCAGGCGTGCTTAGCGACCGCCGAATCGGCCCCGCAAAACGCTTGCCGTTCCTGCTGGTCGGTGCGATAGGTATGGCGACCGGTGTGCTATTTCTCGGGATACCTGGAACGCTGATTGCCCTGATCCTGCTGAACCTGGTAATCCAGGGCATGGGAAATTTTGGGCAGGGAGCTGCAAACGGTCTGATTGCCGACCATGTTGGAGCCGGAAGCAAGGGCGCTGCGGCCGGTGCTCTGAACCTTTCAAGAGTCATAGGCGCGGGCGTAGTAACGTCGATCGTATTGCTCATGATGGGTCAGTACGATGCCGAGACTGCACCTGGTTGGCTAATGGCGTCGCTGATCTTGATGGCGGTATTTACGACGCTAACCACGCTGTGGACCGTCTCCTCGCTGTGGCGTCGCAGACCGGCATCTGAATCGGAACTTGAGCTACTTGCGGTGGAGCCAGAACCGGAATCTACGCCTGTGCCAAAACAGGAGGACTCAGAAGCCGCAGACACAGGTCCAACCGAAAGCTACTTGCGTTTCCTGGTCGCACTGACGGTCGTGATAACCGGGTTCTCGGCCCTGCAGCTCTACTCGTTCTTCTACCTGGAAGACGTTATTGGACTCGAAAATCCGTCACAGGGTGGCCTCGTCATCCTCATCGCAATCTCGGTCACAACCGCTCTCACAGTGTTGCCCGCAGGGCGTCTCACAGACCGGATCGGTCGAGACCCCATGCTTGTCACCGGTGGAGTGCTGGGCGTGATGGCAACGGTAATCCTGATATTCGCCGGATCACTACTCGTCGTCGCGCTGGTCGGCATCCTAGTTGGGGCAGCCATCGGTGTCTTCCTAACGGTCAGTTGGGCGCTGGCAAACGACCTGGTCTCGAAGCGCCACGCCGCACGCGACCTCGGGTTCGCCAGCGTAGCCGTTCTCATCGGCTCAACCGCATCGAGAATCTCGGGACTCGGTGTTGACAGGCTCAACCAGGCTCAAGACGGTCTCGGCTACCAGGTTGTTCTGGGCGCAGTAGCATTCTGCTTCGTGATCACAGTGGCGCTTATGACCCGACTGGACGTAGACAGTCCGACCGATAACGCAGACTCGATTCCCGAGCAGTCTCTTGCCGATTGACCTCAGTGTTCAACCCGGGCGACAGCTGATCTGACGAACGACTCGTGCCTATATAATTTGAAGACTGCGCCCACCAGTTGCCAAGCAGTCATTTCGATAAGACGAGCGATAACAATTCCGTCCGCTACCCACAGGAGCTTAGAGTTTCGACGATGACAACCGCCGAAAATATCAATACCAGTTCAATGGACATTTACCTTGCCAGCCCGCGGGGATTCTGTGCAGGAGTGGTGCTCGCAGTAGACATCGTTGAGCTTGCCATCAAAAAACACGGCACCCCGGTCTACGTAAAGCACCAGATCGTCCACAACCCGATCGTGGTTGCAGAGACTGAACGCAAAGGTGCCATCACCGTCGAGCACGTATCGGAAGTTCCCGAAGGCTCGGTCGTCGTGTTCTCCGCACACGGCTCACCGCCGTCCGACTATGAAGAGGCGGAACGGCGAAACCTGACTGTCATTGACGCTACCTGCCCGCTGGTCACCCGCGTCCACAACGAGGCAAAGAAGTACGCCCGCGAGGGCAAGAAGATCATCCTCGTAGGACATCGCGGTCACCAGGAAGTGATCGGTTCAACCGGCCAGACAGACATGTCACTCATCGACGAGCGTGAGGGGATCGATGTCCCGGAGTTTGAAGGCGATGAGCCGGAAATCGCTGTCCTGACGCAGACAACACTGTCTGTGCGAGACACAGCGGAGGCCATCGGCCAGATCACGGAAAAGTATCCAAACGCGATGGTACGCAACGATATCTGTTACGCCACCACCAACAGGCAAGAGGCGGCCAGCCAGCTGGCAGAGATCACCGAACTGGTGCTGGTTATCGGGGCTCAGAACAGTTCCAACTGCAACCGGCTCAAAGAGGTTGCAGAGTCGTACGGCGTGAGGGCTTTCCTGATCAACGGACCGGATGAAATCGACACATCATGGTTCGACGGGATCACAAGAGTTGGCATCACGTCCGGCGCATCGACGCCTGAGTCGAGCGTCGCCGCCGTTGTCGAGGCCATCAACCCGACGAATGTGATTCACATCGGGCAGGGCGACGAGAACATCACCTTTCGCCTGCCAAAAGAGCTTCGAAAAGTGCAGAAGACGGCTGGAGTACGCACCGGAGTACGCAGGTGACCCGACACTCCACTAATTCTCGAAAGCGAAATTCGTGAAGATCACATCTGTCGAATGTCTCGTCCTCGATGCCGAGTATCCCTACGCCGTCATCCACACAGACGAAGGAATCACCGGGTTTGGTGAGTGCTTTCGTCGCGGCCCATACGTCTCAAAGGCGGCCATCGAGACGATATTCACCCCGCTCCTGATAGGCCGAGACCCTTTCGATACCAGCCCGATCTGGGATGCTATGTACAGGGCGGGTGGAGTAGCCGGACCACCGGGAGCGTTGCTAACCGCTGCCGCTGGTGTTGACATCGCGCTCTGGGACATCAAGGGCAAAGCGCTGGATGTGCCCCTCTACAAGCTGCTGGGCGGCAAGGTCCGCGACCGTATCCGGGTCTACGCATCGTCACTGCAAAGAGACCTCGCACCGGATGTCGAAGCCCGTCGTGTCGCAGAGTTCCGTGACAAGGGATTCTCCGCCTACAAGATGCACTCGGCTGTGCCCGGTCATATCGACGACCCGGCTGATACCACGGTTGAGAACGTGAAGGCGATGAGAAAGCTTGTTGGCGACGATATGGAGATTCTCGTCGATGTGAACGGTGCCTACTCTGTTCATCACGCCATCGAGATCGGCAAGGAACTGGAAGACCTCGGTGCGTTTCACTTCGAGGAGCCGGTCAACGTCCGTGACCTCGATGGCCTCGCTGAGCTTTCAGACGCGCTGGACATTCCCATCGCAGCAGGTGAGAACGCTTACACGCGCTGGGATTTCGAAGAGCTGGTTACACGTGGCAAACCAGATATTGTGCAGCCAGATGTTGTAAAGGCCGGGGGCATCACCGAGTTTGAACGCATCACATCCGTCGTGACGACTCATGGCCTACCGATGACGATTCACAACACGCAGCCCTACGGCTCTACCGCTGCGCACCTACACCTGATCGCAGGACGCACGGACTTCCCATATGCGCAGGAGTACAACATCGAACACGTTGGCATTCGTGATGCCGGATCGATCTTGAAGGAGCCGTTCGAGGTTGAAGACGGGCACATTCGTGTGCCTGAAGGGCCAGGTCTCGGACTCGAATACGACCTGGATGTGATGAGATCTCGTGATCGCAAAGCGTAGCCTGGCGTTTGCTGTTGCGCTGCTCATCGCAGTAGTTGCGGTTTCCTGTTCATCAAGCGTAAACGACGGCGCTTCGGACACCGAAACTCCTCAGGGAGTGGCAGCCACGGCAACACCGACGGCGACCGACACGCCGATCCCAACGGCTACTACATCAGCATTGGCTACTAGGGCCGCCACCAAAACAGCGCCTACCGCTCTGGCACCCTCACCCACGCCGGCCATTGTCGACGCGGCTCCTGAGTTTGTGAACAACCCTGACTGCCAGCAGATCAACCGCGCACGGCTACCACTCGCAGATGTGGTGATCGGGGACGGCACGCGATTTGTCGCATTCACTGCAGAGATGGCGGTCACAACCACGCAGCAGTCGCAGGGCTTGATGTGCCGGGTAGACGAACCGGACAGCACGAGGATGCTTTTCATCTGGGACGATGAACGAAACGGCGGGTTCTGGATGTTCAACACCTACGCACCGCTCGACATCATCTACTTCGGCGCACAGGACGGCAGCGTCTCATTCAAGCAGATGGCTCCGTGCCCACGTAGCGAAGGCGAGTCCAACTCAGATTGGGGCGCTCGCTGCGGCCAAGAGTCGGCAGAGTACAGTCCCGGTATCCCCTATACGACAACACTGGAACTTCCGCAGGGCTGGCTCGAGTCACAGGGCTTCGATACGGACAACCCGTCAACCATCGACATATCGTTCACTGCGAGGGATTGAGGGGCGGCCGGGCAGCAAGCTGCGGCAGCGAGCTGCGTTTTCCGTGCCGCGGGCGGCGTTTTCCGGTGTGTCACAAGTTGCTGACCAAATGAAAAAGTGGCTATGCCACCCACCCTTCGTCCTGAGCGGGGTACCCGCTTGCGGGTCAGAAGGACCTGGTGGGTGGGGCGACACATCAAAGCCTGTTCGATCCATGAGCAAACAGTTGGCCGACCCTGTCATCCCGACCGCGGGGTACCCGCTTGCGGGTCAAGGGATCTTACCGCTGAAACACGCTCACACGAGAGACTCAGACTTAAGGTCGGAATGACGATTTCCACTCTCCCGGATCCGGGTGCCCTCTGGGCGCGGGATAAAGGGTGAGGGTCGTTTCGTCTTGAAGAGGAGAGGGAGTCATCTCCATAGGCTACCGACCCTCCTTCTAACTCCCTCCCAAGCTGGGAGGGAGAACGACCGGCGGCGTGAGCCGGGGTCAGCGCAATCCCACCATCACCCTTCGACACTCCCAGGCTTCCGCACTTACCATTACTTCGATACTCCTCCAATGCCCACATCTAACCGCAGCGCCTGGCAAAGTGAAATAACTATGAGCTACCAACTGATACTGCTCCGCCACGGCCAAAGCGCGTGGAACCTGAAAAACCGGTTCTCCGGCTGGAAAGATGTCGATCTCACACCAACCGGAATCACCGAAGCCGGAAAAGCGGCAGAACTCCTTGCGGCCGAAGGTCTCGTACCTGAATTCGCGTTCACGTCAGTCCTAAAACGAGCCATCCGCACACTCTGGCTCGTGCTCGACCAGATGGACCGAATGTGGATACCTGTTGAACGGTCATGGAAGCTAAACGAGCGCAGCTACGGAGCGTTGCAGGGCCTGAACAAAGCCGAAACAGCGGCAAAGCACGGCGACGAACAGGTGTTGATCTGGCGCAGGAGCTATGACATTCAGCCACCAGCGCTGGAGCCCAACGACGAGCGTAACCCCCGTCACGATCCTCGATACGCTGATCTGACGGACGCCGAAGTTCCGTTAACCGAGTGCCTGAAAGACACCGTGGCGCGCGTGCTCCCGTATTGGAACGACCGGATAGTGCCGCAGATCAAAACAGGGAAGCAGGTCATTGTCGCGGCGCACGGCAACAGCCTTCGTGCGCTCGTAAAACACCTTGACGGCATCTCAGACGCTGAGATCGTCGGCCTAAACATCCCAACTGGCGTGCCACTTGTATATGACCTGAATGACGACATGACTCCTAAGGGGCATCGATACCTGGGAGATCAAGATGAAATTAAGGCTGCCATGGAAGCCGTCGCCAGCCAGGGGCGCTCTCAGGGGACCTAAGTCCTATTCGTTTCCGTGTAGATGAGATCAGGCCGTCCTGTTCGTTTGTGGGCAGCCCCCCATACTCCCCGGTGATCGACCGCGCTAACTTTGTGACAGCACAGGGGCACATACCGCCAGATCAACTGGGCAACTGCCCACACAGGTGTCTGTCCTTATATCAGGGCAACATTGACCACCACGGCCTGTGTGCAGGCATCGGAGCCGGCAACCAACCGTGAAGTCCGGTCCTGTATGGAAAAGCTGGGAAACAGGCGATTACTGGAATCAATAACCGCTAAGACCCGGCAAACGAAATGGTGTATTGATTGACATCGGCCTTCGTGAGAACAGCCCACGAAACCGACCAGCACGCGGACCGTCACAGCCTGAATGACACTAAGCACTGAACAACATCGGCAAGAGAAGTTCGAGATCATCGGCCGTATCTCGGCTGGTCTTGCGCACGAACTCAACGGCCCTATCGGCATCGCACTCGGTTTCACTGAGCTTGCGAAGGAGACTCTGCAAGGGGCGCACGGTGGTATCGACGGTCAATCAGCCGCAAAGGTCACCGAATATCTAAATCTGATCGAAAGTTCCACTCGCCGAGCCAGAGAGCTTGCTCGCAATGTCTGGGACTTTGCCAGGTCTGAGCCTGGAACTGTCCAGGAGCTGGATCTTGGCGCACTGGTTAGCCACGCCGCAGCACTGTCCGGTCCGGCGGTAAAGGTTGGCAGTCTCGAGATCATCCCGAGGGGCGAAATTGAAGAGGTGGTGGTTATTGCAGACCGAGCACTAACGCTGCAAAGCCTGGTGCTGGTAATGCTGTCGTCCGTAGACGCGCTCCCACAGGGCGGAACCGTCTACTGGGATGTACATCGGACGGAAGACGGCAACGGCGGCGAATTCACTCTGACGGCTGAGCCGTGGGGCGAGGTTTCTTCAAATGAGTGGCCTGTCGATGAGCAGGTCCGGTCGATTTTCGAGTCGCAGGGTGGGTCAATCAACCCTGTGACAGGCGTGAGTATGAAGAGCGGAGGGGCATCCGCTCTTGCGTGGATAGTTTCAGGAACACTACCGGCAGCGTCCGGTGCGGTGAACAAGGCCGGCTGAACAGGCATTGGCTTTGGAAAATTGTTTGCTCCAGTTGGGTTCCAATTGGACAATGGAGGCAGCTTTGACTACGGATTCGGTCGCGGTAAAGTCGATAAGGGTACTCATGGTGGATGACCATGAGCTGATGCGGCAGGCCTACGGCATGCTACTCAACACAGACCCCGATATTCAGATCGTCGGTTTTGCAGGCGACGGGCAAGAAGCCCTCGGCATGGTCGACCGCCTGAACCCAACGGTTGTAATCATGGACGGTCGCATGCCGCGGCTGGACGGCGTGAGCGCATCACGCATCATCCGTGAAAAGCACCCTGACATGGCAATCGTCCTGCTCTCAGCGTTTGACGACGATGAGTTCGTGCGGGAGTTCCTTAAGGGTGATGTAAAAGGCAAGGCGTACCTGCTGAAGCAGTCGCTCGAAAGCCTTGCAGACCTTGTGCAGGCAGTGAAAGACGTCTCGGAAGGCAAGACCTATCTCGCAAGCGAGATCGTGGCAAAGCTGGCAGGGACGCAGAACAAGGTCGAGAGCCAGTTCCTCTCTGAACTAACCGAGCGAGAGCGCGAGGTACTGGACTGCATGGCCCGCGGACACTCGAACGCAGCCATTGCAGAAGATCTGTTCATTCAGCCTCGAACGGTTGAGCGCCACATTGGCTCGATCTTTGGCAAGATGCGGTTGCAGCCGCAGCCCAAGGCGCATGCACGTGTGCAGGCAGTTCTGGCATTCCTGCACGACACAGGCAGGCTCAAAGAAGGTCAGCGTGCTGCTGCAAAACAGGCGGAAGACCAGGCTGCTGGCAGGAGTCCCGATGCTGACCAGCCCGCATACCTGCGGCACGTCAAGCAGATGACCCAGAGCAGCTAACGCTCTCAGTTCTCTCAAGAACAAAGAAACGCCCCGCATCGGATGCGGGGCGTTTCGCTTTTCAGGCAGTTGGAGACAAGTAGATGCCAACGATGGGCGAGCTACCAGGCGATCTCACCGCCGTCGATCACAAGTTCAATGCCCGTCACCCAAGCAGCCTCGTCTGACGCGAGATAGAGCACACCGTATGCGATGTCGTTCGGTTTTCCGAGTCGGCCAAGAGGAGTCATATCCACGCGGTGCTTGTGGATAGCCGGATCAGAGTGAATATCGGTGGTCATCGGCGTGTCAGTGAAGCCAGGGTGGATTGAGTTGACCCTGATGTTGTCCTTCGCAAGCTGCACTGCAGCAGCCTTCGAGAATGTGCGAGCGGCACCTTTTGAGGCGTGATAGGCAGCTCCGGCCGGACTGCCGACTATTCCGAAGATCGACGAGACGTTGACGACGGAACCTCCGCCGTTTTTCCGCATTGCTGCTACAGCGGTCTTCGTGCCCAGCATGACACCGGTGGAATTGACAGCGAACACAGCGTCCCAGTTCTCAACAATGGTGTCCTCAACCGGCGGCCGACCCTTTGCACCAGACATCCCCGCGTTGTTCACAACGATGTCGAGTCGACCCCAGAGCGACATTGCATCGCTAACAACCTCGTTCCAGTTCGGCTCGCTCGTCGCATCGAGCCGTCTGAAAACAGCGGCGTCACCAAGCTCCTGCTCTAGCGCTTTGCCCCTGGCTTCATCGATGTCGCCGATAACAACCTTCGCCCCGTTCTCGACGAACAGTCTGCAACACGCCTCGCCAATGCCTGATGCACCGCCAGTAACTATCGCCGTTTTGCCTTCGAGTCGTGGTCCTACTGCCATGAGTTAAGCCGCCTGTAGATTCGTGTTCGTTGGTTTTTGGGGTGCGAGTATTGCGCCATGCAGCCTGAGCCGCACAGATCGCAGGCGCATTTTGCCGCGTGCGGCGCAGGTTACCATCGGATTGAGATGTAGCCGACCGTCCCTTCGTCCTGAGCGGGTGCGACGGCAAGCCGCTTTTTGCGGTGTGTCAGAGGTAGCTGCTGGAATGGAAAAGTGGCTGTGCCACCTTCGTCCTGAGCTGGTGCGAAGGACCCGGGCGGCTTGCCGCTTTTTCAGTAGCGGGCAAACTCAGACACAAGTCTTGTCACCACTGGGACCATGCGACAGGTGTGCACACGTCATTCTGAACTTGATTCAGAATCTCTCGTGTGAGCGTGTATCAGCGGTAAGATCCCTCGACCCGCAAGCGGGTACCCCGCGGTTGGGATGACAGTTGTCGAGAGCTGATTGCTCATCGGTAGGGCGGCCGCAGATGGGTCGCCCAACATCCCCAGGTCCTTCGCACCCGCTCAGGACGAAGTGGTGCGGTCGCGTCTAGTTGCTCTATCGAGCGACAACCCACGACACACCCCAAAAAGCCGCACGCGGCCCTAACTTGCTCGACGGTACTGGTACACCGCTAGCGGAGCGAACACCGCAGTGATCCCAACTATCCACGCAATCGACAGCAGCAGGTCCTCGGTGATCGGTCCACCCTGCGCCAGCGACCTCGCCGTATTCACTCCGTAAGTCATCGGGTTCGACTTCGCAATCGGCTGCAGCCAGCCCGGCATCGTGGCAACAGGCACGAATGCGCTGCTCAGAAAGGTGATCGGGAAGATCACGAGAAAGCTGGCCACGTTCGCCGATTCAGCAGTTTTGGAGCGAGCCCCGAAATACGCCATCATGAAGTGGAAAGCAATGCTGAAGAAGATGGCAAAGAACGGCAGAGCGATCGCACCGGCGACTCCGCCGTGAAACCTGAATCCGACCGCCAGTCCGACAGCGAGCATGACTCCGACGACAAAGAAGTTTCGCACCATATCGCCCAGTACGCGGCCTGCGATCACCGCCGAACGCGCCATCGGCAGCGAGCGGTAGCGGTCGACGATGCCTTTACTGAGGTCGTCTGCCAGCCCCACGCCTGTCTGACCGGTTCCAAATAGCACGGTCTGGATGATGATTCCGGGGATGAGGAAATCGGTGTAGCTGCCACCGGTCTGAATGGCACCACCGAATACGTAAACGAACAGCAGAACGAACATGATCGGCTGAATCGTCACGAAGGTGAGTAGCTCCGGCGAGCGTGTGGTCACCACCAGGTTCCGCCACGCCATCGTGGTCGTGTCCTGCACTATCCAACGTGCTTCCGCGCGAAGATTTGCAACAAGTTCAGTCACCGCCATCCTCCCCTTCACCGTCTCCTTCAGCTGTCTCTTCGGCAGTTCGCCCGGTAAGCGCCAGAAACACATCGTCCAGCGTTGGCTGCCTCATAGAAAGATCAGTCACGGCAACTCCCGCCGAGTCGAGCTCTCGCACGATCCCTGCAAGCAACGCGGAGCCGTCTGTCACAGAAACGGTAATCCGCCTGTCGTGCTCAGTGACTGCAGGTTCCTCTGTGCTGAAACGACGCATCACCTCGACAGTCTTGCTGATCTGGTCATGTTCCTGCGCCTGAACCGCAATAAACTCGGACCCGGCTCGCTGCTTTAGCTCGGAAGCTGTGCCCTCTGCGATCAGGGAGCCGCGGTCAATCACAGATATTCGGTCAGCCAGTTGGTCCGCCTCGTCGAGATACTGAGTGGTGAGCAGCACTGTCGTGCCCGCCTTTACCAGCTCACGAATCACGTCCCACAAATCGTTCCTACTGCGCGGGTCAAGCCCGGTTGTCGGCTCATCAAGAAACAGCACCTGCGGTCGAGCCACAAGACTGGCCGCAAGGTCCAGGCGCCGTCTCATACCGCCTGAGTAGGTCTTGGCCGTCCTATCTCCTGACTCCACGAGATTGAACTGCTCAAGCAACTCACCTGCGCGGGTGCGGGATTCTCCGCGGCTCATGTGATACAGCCGCGCAACCAGGACCAGGTTCTCGCGGCCAGTCAGATTTTCATCAACCGCAGCGCTCTGCCCTGCCAGCCCAATGATCGAACGCACCTGCCGGGTCTGCTTCGCAACGTCGTAACCCGCCACAGTGGCGTATCCCGACGATGGCTTGATGAGCGATGAAAGTATCTTGACCAGAGTGGTCTTGCCTGCACCGTTTGGCCCGAGCATGCCCAGGATCGCGCCCTGCTCAACCTGTAGGGAAACGTCGTTCAGTGCTTCGATCTTGCCGTAGCGCTTCGAGACATTTCTGACGTCTATTGTTGGGACTGATGTGGTCATTTTTATCGTAGGAGAACCGAATTTATTCGAGATGCGCCGACACAGGAGTACGCGGACCAGGACACGGCACGACGTCCGAGTATACGCAGTGAGACCATGAACTGCCCCGCAAACTGTGACGTGAAATGGTTACAGAGATGGTGTCCCACGTCAGCACGCAGGTTCACGATTTCAGGCGCTATCTATAGATACCTGCGCTCCCACGGTTGTAGGCTGAACGGACCGACTGTGCGCTCCGGCCCGCACACAACCGGCTCGGAGTTAGTTCGAAACCGACAGTCGATTCGAACGCGTCCACCCGTCTGCTGACAACCGGTCGGCTGTCCCGCACTCATACATGGAGCAATCTTGACCTCGCTCGCATCCGCCAGGCGACGCACAAAGCGCGTCTACTACGGTTGGTGGGTTTCGCTAACCGGCGCGTTCAACATGGTGATCAGCTCCGGTCCCACGTTCCAGGCGAGCAGCGTTCTATTCAGCGCGATCCAGGACGAGTACGGGTGGTCACGAGCCGTCGTAACAGGAGTGGCATCGTTCGGACGGTT
>JAJCYX010000026.1 GCA_029262715.1 Chloroflexota bacterium | reverse complement strand
ATCAAGATTCGCATGGATTGGGGGCCTTACAGGCAGGACGAAAACCCGGAAAAAGACCTCAAAATGTTCGAGCTTGCTCGGGATTTCCTGCCGGACTCAACCCCGCTCAGCTTCGACGCTAACAACGGCTACTCGGTTTCGACTGCCATCCAGCAGGGCCGCAAGTTCGAGGAGTTGGGCATCTACCACTTCGAGGAGCCTGTGCCGCAGTACAACTACGAAGGCATCAGGCGAGTGGCAGATGCGCTAGATGTGCCAGTATCGGCGGGTGAGCATGAGTACACTCGCTGGCAGATGAAAGACCTGCTGCTACAGGGCGCTCCGGACATTCTGCAGCCAGACGTAGTGAAGTGCTGCGGCATCACTGAGATGAAGCGCATCGTGACGCTGGCCGAGACGTTCGACCGGTCTACGCTGCCTCACCAGACGCAGCCTACGATCGGCACGCTGGCGAGTTTGCACGTCTGCGCAACTTCGCCGCAGTCGAACCGACCGCACGAGTTCTCGGGCGAGCGTCCCGAACTGAACGAGCTTTTCGATGCGCCGGTGCTGCTCGAAGATGGATACATGCAGCTCCCGGACCGACCCGGACTGGGACTGACGCTGAACGAAGAGAGGCTTGCCTCGCTTATTGCTGATTAGGCACTCAGGAAAGAAGCTGTCATATGACAAAGGGACCAGTGATAACGGGTATTGACGTTCATGAGTTCAAATTTGAAGTCAGAAACATGGAACGGACCGGCCGCGGTGCAGCGCAGTACGTCGCCGGTGGCAAGAGTCACATCACCAACGTAGCCCTTGTTGTGCACACCGATGTCGGAATCACCGGTGAGTACATCAACTCTAGAATCACCGATGCCGATGCTATCCGCCTGCTCGCAGACATCGTGATTGGCCAGGATGCGCTGGAGCGTGAATATCTGTATGCCGAGACAAAGCGGGCAACTCAGCAGGTTGGAAGGCTTGGCGTTGGCCTGATCGACATCGCTCTCTGGGACATCGCTGGCAAGTTCCACGGTGCACCGATATTTCAGTTGCTCGGAGGGCATCGCCGTCGGCTGCCAACGTACGCCAGCACCTGGAACGGAGACGAGTCTCCTGGAGGGCTGAGTACGGCAAAGGACTATGCAGACTTCGCTGAGCAGTGCCTGGATATGGGTTACCCGGCGTACAAGATCCACCCGTGGCGAAACGGTCCTGTGCAGCGGGACATTGAGATGGCTCTGGAAGTTGCCAAACGCGTCGGCGGCAAGATGGACTTGATGTGGGATGCTGCGTGTAAGTACGAAACTCTGGCAGATGCGGTGAAGGTCGGCCATGCGCTCGATGAAGCCGGTTATTACTGGTACGAGGATCCGTACAAGGACACCGGGATGTCGGCTTTCGGGCACAAGAAACTTCGCCAGCTGGTCAAGACTCCGCTGTTGATGACTGAGTTTGTGCGGATGCTGGAGCCACACGTGGATTTTGCGATTGCCGAAGGGACCGATTTCCTGAGAGCGGATCCTGATTTCGACGGCGGGATCACCGGGACGATGAAGATAGCTCACGCAGGCGAAGGTCTCGGGCTTGATGTCGAGGTGCACGCATCAAACGCGGCTCGAAGGCATGCGATGGCTGCGATGCGGAACAGCAACTACTACGAGATGGCGCTTGTTCATCCCAATGCTGGTCCATACAACCCTCCGGTTTTCCTGAACGGTTACTCGGAAACACTTGAGGACATTGGCAGTGACGGCTGTGTTGCGGTTCCGGAAGGTCCAGGCCTGGGAGTCGAGCATGATTGGGACTTCATCATGAAGAACCGAACGGATGGAGTTGAGTACAGATGACACGCATTGCAGTCCTCGACGACTATCTGCACTTCGCTGAGGGCGCGGCAGACTGGGCTTCGCTTGATGGCGCGCAGGTGGATTTCTTTCACGACACGGTACTCGACCATGACGCACTTGTTGACCGGTTAAAATCGTACGCCGTACTCGTGACCACGCGTGAGCGAACTCGGTTCCCGCGTGAGGTGCTGGAGCGGCTGCCGAACCTGAAGCTGATCGCAGGTACAGGTGGGAGACAGGCAAACGTCGATATGGACGCCGCGAGCGAACTGGGTATTGTCGTGTGTATCACGAAAAGTGGCCCGTCACGAGGCAATTCGACCGCCGAGCTTGCATGGGGCCTGGTTCTAGCCGTCACTCGTCACATTGCTTGGGAAGATCGGCAGATGCGGGAGGGCAAGTGGCAGACGCGGCTCGCTGAGGGTCTCGGCGGCAGGACGCTCGGAGTGCTCGGCATGGGCAGACTCGGCACGAAGATCGCAAACTACGGCAACGTGTTTGACATGGACGTGATCGCATGGGGTCCGACGCTTGATGCGGGGCGATCGAAGGCCAACGGTGCCGAGTACGTGTCGTGGGATGAGCTGTTTTCCCATTCAGACGTGCTGTCGATTCATGTGCCGCTGACCGACCTGAGCCGCGGCTGGGTGACTGAACGAGAGTTCGGTCTGATGAAGGAGTCTGCGTTCCTCGTCAACACTTCACGCGGCCCGATCGTGCAGGAACAGGCGCTAATCGACGCTCTGCGAGCGGGGCAGATCGCGGGGGCGGCACTTGATGTCTACGACGTTGAGCCGCTACAAGCCGATCACCCACTCCTGACGCTCGACAACGTTCTGCTTGCACCGCACCTCGGCTACTCGACGGGAGACGCCCTTCGCCACTTCTTCGCAGACTCAATAGAGAACGTGGCCGCGTGGATGCACGGCTCGCCAATCAATGTTCTAAACGAAGAAGTTCTTGATCACAGGCGATGAGATCGGCCCGAGTCATCACTTTCCGGCCATCGCCGGATCCGTGCTAAACAGCTCTGCGTGGTCTCGAGCGAAGTCGTCGATCGTCCGCGGCTGGCGCCCAACCAATTTACTGAAATCTTCGTAGACGACCGACGCATGGTTATTCTTAAACGCCTTGTAGTACATCAGGTACTGATCGACCGTCCATGGGTCGATCCCCATCGCCAACAGTCCTTCTTTTGCAGCTTCAGCGGGAATGTCGACGTACGAGACTTTCTTGCCGATCGCCCGTGAGATTGCTGCGGCTGCCTCGTGAATAGTGATCGCCTCCGGGCCCGTGATGCTGTAGCTGTGGCCGTCGTGCCCATCACCCGTCAGCACTTCAACCGCAGCGTCCGCTATGTCGCGAAGGTCCGTTGTAGCGATCTTGCCTTCACCCAGCGGCATGTAGATCGCTGAATCGGATTGAATCGTCGGGACCATCATCAGCAAGCCTTGCATGTAGTTGTGTGGTCGCACGTGTGAGTAGCGAAGGCCGGATGCCTCAAGCTTTGCATCTATCTCCGCCTGGATCTGCGCAACGGGCATCTGGTCGTCAAAGCTCGATTTCACGGCTGTATACCGGACCACTCGGTTCACACCAGCTTTCACGGCAGCATCGATAGCCTCCATGCCCTGTTGCCGCATGTTTGGGTTGATCGACAACACAAGGAACATTGTGTCGATGCCTTGCATAGCCGAATTGAGTGTTTCTTTCTTGTCCAGATCGCCCATCACGACTTGGGCGCCAATGTCCCTGAGTGCCTGTGCTTTCTCTTCATTGCGGACCATGCACCGAACATTTTCGCCACGTTCAAGCAGCGCGGGCGTTACCAGGCTGCCGATGTTCCCAGTTGCACCAATGATCAACATCTTTTTGCCGGTTGCTGTTTTGGCCATATCGCTTCTCCCTGGCTATTGGACGCGGAATGTATGTCCGCCCTGATACTGTCAACGCTTGCGCTGGAGCATTACTTTACGTATCGTTTATTTATATGTCAACTATTGGCATGTAAGGGATATTGGTAAAATCTATCCATGACAGATCTTTTAAGTACTGACGAGGCCCGGATCTACCTGATGTTCCTGCGGGCGCATGCTTCGATAATGCGAGAGTTGGAAAGCACCCTTCAGGAAGCGGAAGGGATCTCCGTTCCGTGGCTTGACGTTTTGACCCAGCTATCACTGGCCGAAGATCAGCGCATGACCCACACTAAGTTGAGTGAACGGTTGCTTGTTGGTGGGGCAGGCGGCATTACA
>JAJCYX010000025.1 GCA_029262715.1 Chloroflexota bacterium | reverse complement strand
GTGTGTCACCGCCACGTGCCGCGTGCGGCGTTTTCTTGGTGTGTCTCAGGCTACCGTTCAAATTGAGAAATGGCTGTACTTCTCCATCCTGAGCAGCGGAAGAGAGAGGCATGGTGTGTCATTCTGAACTTGATTCAGAATCTCCTGGGTGAGCATGTGACAATAGAAAAAGCGGCATGCCGCTCAGATTTATCCGCTGCGTTCGAGGCTGCGCTCGGGATGACACCTGTCGATATGTCCCGGTAGTGACAAGAGTTGTGTTTGAGTTTGCCCCGCCCACCAGGTCCTTCGCACTCGCTAAGAACGAAGGGTGGGTGGCATAGCCACTTTTCAAATGATCGCCTACTCGTGACACACGGGAAAACGCGGCTGGCCGCCGCCTAGACTCGGACAAATTTCCTTACTCGTTGGCCGTGGCCGGGCTGACCTATCTCGGCTACGTAGATGGAGCCCTCGCTGTCTACCCAGCAGCCGTGCGCCGCTTCGCAAGCCTCTTTGACACCCCGCCAGCGAGTTACAAGCTCACCGTCCTCGGTCCAGATTGAGATACCGTTTCCGCCGCCCTGCTCCACCACGTACACGTAGCCGTCAGTATGGAAGTAGGTGTCACCGGGACCAGCAACATCAGTCCATTCATCGATGTAGTTGCCAGCGAGATCGAAACGCTGGATGCGGTTGTTCTCTCGGTCGCAGATGTAGACGCGATCCTGCGAGTCGATTCCGACTTTGTGCAGCAGCGTGAATTCGCCGGATCCGGTGCCGGACCTGCCCCACGAGTTTTTCAGTTCACCGGTTGGCGAGAAGTTGTGAACCCGGTGGTTGCCGTAGCCGTCTGAGACGTAGATGTCACCGTTCGATGCGATCGCAACTCCGCTCGGCGAGTTGAACGGTAGGCCGAAGTCGCCGTGCTGGCCGACAGTCACCTGCGCATAGTCTCGCTTTCCGAGTTCGAGCAGGATTTCGCCGTCTGGTGAGTGCTTTGTGACGATGTGACGCTGCTTTTCAGTGAGCCAGATGTTGTCTTCTTTGTCGATGAACATGCCGTGCGGCTCTTTAAAGAATTTCTCGCCCCAGCTGCCGATGAAAGCACCGTCTTTGGTCCAGGCGGTGACGGGGTGCTTGCCGCGTGAGAAGACCCAGACGCGGTCTTTCGAGTCGACTGCGACGTCTGATGCGAGGCCGAAGGACCACCATTCGGGCATCTGGGGCCAGTCGGTCACAACTTCGTACTTGAATCCGTTGTCGCCTACGGTTGTCATGGCAGATGCTCCTGTTGGTCGCGTAATTGGCCGGTTGATTGGCGCCGTGGGCCGGGTCGATGCCATCGGGCATGCGTTGTTGGGGAGAAGATACACGGTTGGACAAAAAATTGTGGCAGCAAGTTGGGCGGAGTCAGCAACCTACACGTTCAGCAGCACCTTTGTGTCATCCCGGCCATAGCGAAGGGATGTGGGCGGCGTGCCGCGTTTTCTGGTGTCGCACGGTCTGTGGGAGATTCTGAATCAAGTTCAGAATGACAAAGTTTTGGCTTCGCACGGGGCAGCATGGCAGGCGGTCGGGTTTCTGGCCAACAGACCCTCACCCTGACCTTCTCCCAGATTGGGAGAGGGGAATCAGGAACGGTGCAGATGGAGCCGATTTGATGCCAGACATCTCTGGTGGTTGATTGTCAGGGGTCAGATCCCTCCGCTGCGGTCGGGATGACAGGGTCGGGGTCAGTCCCCGTGATACCAAGACCTGTGTTTGAGGTCACCGTCTAATTGAAAAGTGGCTGTGCCACCTTCGCGCTCGCTCAGGACGAAGAGGTGGTGTCGCAGCCGTCTGCCGCCGAGTGAGGAGTCGCGTCTAGCTGGTCACTATGTAACGTTGGGCCCACTCTGTGCCGGACCATGATGTGATGCGATCGGGCGTAATGCGCACGAGGTAGCGCAGGCGGTCTGCGGTCTTCGCTGCGTACTTCGGACCGTCCGGACCCATGTAGCGTACCGCCATCTCGTCAGCGATCTCCTTCGTCCGGCCTTCGAGCGGAACCGGCCCCTCGACAACCTCTGCCCTGCCCTCAATGGTCACTCGCGTGTGTTCCGGGTTCACATCGTCCGCACATGAAACGCAGACTCTAGCGTCGTTTTGGATGTGCTCTGCAAAGCGCGCTTTCGCGCGCGGTATGACCCACATATGCGTGCCGTCCCAGTGCTGCCACACCGGAGCGATGTACGGTGCGCCGTCGGGCTGAACTGTGGCGAGCCGGGCGATTACCGGCGTTGCCAGGAACCGGTCGATCTCTTCAGGTGTGAGCTTGCTTGCTGTTGCCAAAAAGCGCCTCCGATAGGGTTGATATGGCCGCAGTATAGCCCTGAGTTAACGACCTGAGTGACAGATGAAGCAGGCCGTTTGGTGAGCACTATCAGCCCAAAAAGAAGCGAGTTGATCGTTCGATCTCAGGAGGTTTTCGTCCCCAGCGCCGGGCATGGGTACGCCGGGCGAAGAGGCCGAGGATGAGCAGGTTGAGGGCAATGAGCACTCCGACCATCACCGCTGTTTCCGGGACCCATCCGTCACGGCTGTATTCGATTCCGAAGAAACTGCGGTCGCCGAACGGATAGAAGCGGAACATTCCTGGGGCGAACGGTGAGTCGTAGGTGCCGCGGCCGAGCACTTGGTCGCGCTTGAGTAGTCCGACGATTATCGCAATGAGCGGAAGTAGCAGGATAGTGTTTGGCAGAGCTGCGGATACGGTGGAGGAGATGGGTCTGGCCAGCCACCTCGGCACGGGTGGCACTTTGTGAACCAGATACATCGGTCCGGTCATGCTCCACGATATGAATTTTGCCGTTTTCGAGATCAATAGACGCAGGTTTCGGGTCGCGACGGACAGGATCATCGAGAACACTGGCCAGATGATTTGTGCTATCGACATTTGACGAATCTCCTGCGGAGGGCTGAGTCGGTCCGGCTCACGCGGCTGTGCCTGAGTAAACGCTGCGAGTCCGTAAAACGTTCCACCGATAACGCTTTCGTGTTTACACGCTTACTTGAAGCGGCGGTTTTCCGCAGTATGGGGTGATGGTCAGGAAGATCGACTCAAATAGGTCAGCGAAGCGCGGGATGCGCGCTCAGTTCATTGCGATGTCAGTTTTGATGAGCGCCTTTGTTTTCGTTGTGGCGGCATGTGGCGACGCCGAAGGTAGTCGTGGTGATGTTGGATCAGGCGAGCCAGGTATTGGTCGTCCCAGTGATGGCCGCGGTGCTGTTGAAACGCCGGAGCCTCGACGGCCCACCTCAACTCCAGACCCTCGCATGGAGGGCGACCGGCTTTACGACATCTGGCCGCAGGTATGGTCGCAGCACGCTCCCGCCGTCAAGAGCTGGGAGTACAAGGTGAACTGCGATCCGGCCGACACGCACACAGACCCGTGCTTCCTGTCTGACCTGACGTCGGTGAATGTGGAGTGGCCGAACGGCACGATCACTGAGCTGGAGTTCGATTTCAACACCAACGAGTATTCCGGTGAGGTGACT
>JAJCYX010000024.1 GCA_029262715.1 Chloroflexota bacterium | reverse complement strand
TTGCCTCCGGGCTGGCAAGTTTGACGCCGCGGGAGATCCAGGTCCTGCGACTGGTCGCCAGCGGCGCAAGCAACCCGGAGATTGGTGACGACCTCGAAATAAGCCGAGCTACGGTAGCGCGCCACATCGCCAACATCCTGGAAAAGCTGGGCGCATCGAATCGCGCCGAAGCGGCAAGTCTCGCAACAGCACAGGGCCTCGTGACAGCTTAAACGTACCCGGAATTAGCTCGATCGCGTGGTTCATATGGACCATGCGAGGCGCATCGCGCCTTCAGCAACATCATTCACTGCAAGGGCGTTCCTTGCAGGTATTCCTGGCCAGGTAACCACGTCGTATCTACGAGACAAAAGCGCGATTTAATGCGCATGGAGATACCGATGGTCAACACAAAATCCGAAATGCTGGTGGAGACGGACTGGCTCGAAGCGAATCTTGGAGACCCCGATCTGCGAGTGATCGATTGCACGGCTTACATGCCGAACTATTTCGACGAAAGCGCTGCGGAGGGTCTCGAGATAGTCAGCGGCTTGCAACACTGGAAAGAAGGTCACATCCCGGGGAGCGCGTTTGCAGACCTGACGACGGACCTCGGTGGACCTGACGACGCTCGATACATGCTCCCAATGCCGTCCCAGGAAAAATTCGCTGCCGCAATGTCGAGGCTTGGTGTTGAAGATGGCAAGCACATCGTTCTGTACGACGACATGGTCAACTGCTTCGCGACCAGGGTGTGGTGGATGCTAAAGGTTCACGGTTTCGACGATGTATCCGTTCTCAACGGCGGTTGGGCTCGATGGACAGCGGAGAACAGGGCCACCTCCACCGAACCTCACTCTTATCAGGAGGGCGAGTTTGAAGTTCGGATGCGACCAGATCTGATCGCAACAAAGGAAGACGTGCTGGCTGCCATCGACGACGGATCGGTATGCCTGGTGAATGCGCTCGATCCAGATGAGTACGCAGGAAATGGCGTCGTCAGGTACACAAGGCCGGGCCACATTCCGGGAAGCGAAAACATCTCGTTCCTCGGTGTGATCGACCCGGATACTTCGCGATTTCTGCCCCACGAACAACTTGATCCCATGGTTCGACCATCCGGTGTGTTCGATCGCGACCGTGTCATCTCGTACTGCGGAGGAGCGATAGCCGCCACGAGTGCAACCTTCGTGATGAGCATGCTCGGAGTGCAGAACGTGGCCGTTTACGAAGGCTCGATGACGGAGTGGGGAGCAGATCCCGAACTTCCCCTGTTGACAGGAAGTGAAGCGAGATAGTCGCACGATCAGCGCCTTCTGTGGCTGCGATCTGTTCCGTGATGGTTGCAGGCGAACGGAACTCGTCGAGTTCATCGCCTGTGACCGTCCGGGGGGGTGAGGAAACAGGACTTAAGAGATGATCGTTCATGGAGACTTCTATTGGCTGAAATTCTTGCTGGTCGCAGCGAAAGAAAACCCGCCGTTTGGAAGGCGGGTTTTCTCATCAAATCGGCAACAGTAGGTGAGAGCTTGGGAGCTGGCTCAGCAATTCGTGCCGATGGGGACACTCAGCAGTAGAGCTACGTCCATCAGTTGGAGACTTGGCTCACATCCGATGTGTCCGCTACTCCAACGGCCGGATCCCCACCGAAGTCAATTCTGTGATTCCTGGTGACTCCCTGGACGTAGAATCCATCGGAGACATCAACCCTGGATTCGATTTCAGACGCATCCACGGATGCTGTGATGTGCGCACCATTGACGCTGAAGTCGTCGAATGTGAAAGCTCCACCATTGAGAAACGCTATCCCCTGGAAACCACCGTTGATCCAGCGAACCGTAGGCGAAATCTGGTTGACTCCGAATGGTGTGCCATCGTCGTCCAGATCCCAGTTCCAAGCGAAGAAGCATGCTCCTGCATCGGGTGGGTTCACAAGGATTGTGGTTGTGTCGAACGCTGGGCCAGTCCTGTGGTAGCAGTTTTCTGTTCCAAGGTCCTGGGGAACCGGTCCAGCTACGGTCATCGAGAAAACGTAACGGTCATTGCCGTTCTGCTTCGTAACCTTGATTGACTTAATGTCGAGGTAGTCCCGGGCTACGTCAGCAGGGGTGCCGGGGGCTACTTTGTTGGCGGACTCTGTTGCACTGAGTGCATCACCCTTCGGATCCTGCGTAACGTCGCTGGCTCCAGAAGCAGCGATCGTAAGCCATGCGCTCATACCAATGGCGACTGCCAATCCCATCAGCAGAAGCGTCAATTTGTTCTTCGAAACAACGTGCGTTGTCATGTCTGTACTCCTCAGTCACTTGCCAGTGATGACTCGTGACTCCAATTTCACTACGAAGTGCTCCCAATCGACCAAGTCGGCCGACGGATGCAACTGTCACGGTTATCGCGGCCATGAACATCGCGGTACCCGAGGATTTTTTCGAGTTCGGCATGAGGAGTAGGGTTTGGTCGCAATCCCTCACGAGAGCGCAGAGGGTTGTATATGTAGGTGCGAAATCGTGGCAGCCCGGCTGGATCCCAGACATTGGAGGCATTTGACAGAGGCACGGTAATTGCGACTAATCGGCATGTAATGCCACTGTCTTTACCAGGAAGTTCTGCTGCCGATCTGGTCTATTCGAACTCAGGATTGAACAGGTCGTTTTCAATCGCCCATGCAGCAGCCTGTATGCGCGAAGACACCGAGATTTTCCCAAAGATGTGGCTGACGTGCCTGATGACAGTGCTCTCGGAGATGTAGAGCTGGTCGGCTATCTGGTTGTTCGTATTGCTTTCAGTGAGGAGCCTAAGTACCTGCAACTCACGATCGGAAAGACCAGCAAGGTTTGGAGTTTTCCATAAGGCCGCCCGACCTGTGAACTTTGTTCTTGTGGCGACGACATTTGCGAGCAGTTGCGCCATACCAAGACCTCTCGACGTTACTTCTGCTAACTCCAGCAAATCGTCGATTCGAGATCGGTATGTCTTCGCGCTAGCACCCAATAATGCTCTGGCGAATGAATATGCGACGAGTGCAACATGCGGTTCGGCTTCAATTCTCTGGACTGACTCCAGTGCTTTTTCCAGATTCTCAACGCCTTCAGACAACCGGCCCATGACGATGTCGAGGCAGCCAAGCAGTGCGAGGTTGCTGCTTCCGCCCTCCAGGTTGTCGCCGAGCCGCTTGATGGTCTGGTAGTAAGCGGCAGCTGCTTGGGTATCACCTGTAAAAACGGCGTTTGCGGCCATTTCTTTGGCTCCTGCCAGTTGCTGGTATCCGGGCCCTTCCTCGATGGCCTTCCTGGCGGCGTTAACCTGGGTTACGCTAAGTGCAGATTCAGAACCCGTCAGTCGTAGACAAGCCGCTCGCGCGCGTTCCCACTCCAGGCTATGGGGCGGCGAAAGTCTATCTATTACTTTCTGACCCTCATCAACGTTTCCACTGATGTAGAGAAATTGCGCAAAATTTGCCAGTAGTCTCCGATCATTCGGATTCAGTGCAAGTCCTGCATCGAAGTGCGTTCGGGCATCCTCCCAATCTCCCCACCAGGTGGAAAACACTCCGTTCGTCATGTGGCCGAGCATGACGATAGAACGAGATTCAGATTTGACGGCCTCCTGCATGCCTAACCGAAGGTATTCGTTAGTTTTTAACTTGCCTTCCATGTAACGCGTCATGGCAAGTTGTGCGTAGGAATCTGCTCGCTCGGCAGCGTGCATTCCCGGTGCAGCGGCACTCAATACGGTAATCGCGGACTCGGCAAGTTCGATCAACATATATGGATCGCTCGTCAAAATGACCGAACGCGCGAAGAGTGCCTCCACGGCAAGGTCGTTTCGCTCGACACTCTTCGCATGCTCAACTGCTTCGTCTGCCATGGCGAGCGACTCGTCGAATTTCTCGAACATTCCAACGCCACGCGCTTGCTGCGTTTTGAGACGACTCAGCTGAACGTCAGTGAGCCCATCGATAGCAAGAACTGCCGCCCTCATTTCAGCCAGTTCCTCGTATGGAACGCTGAAAACCGAAACATATGTTGCAGCAGCATCCACGGCTGCATTGGCATTCCCTGTTTCGATGAATATCAGAGCCGCTTCGGAGAGCGACTTCTCCGAATCAGGTTCAAGAAGTCCGGCCTGTGCACGGCCAAGCCCATAGAGCAACTGCCCGCGTTGCTGCCGTTTGATTTCACCTGGTGTCAGTGTGGTCAGAGGGAGTTCAAAGAACTCCCTGGCGGTTGCCGCGGCCGATTGATCCAGCGACTGCTCACCAGCGACGAGAGAGTACTTAATGAATTGGTCAGGGCCAACAATTGGCACCGCTGCATGGAAGTGGCGAACCAGTTCCGCCGAGATTTCTGGATTAGGTAATCCGTTAGTAGGCTCTATAGCCGTCCCGACACTTAGGTGTAACTGAATTAGTTCGCCATGAGCGATTTGTCCGAGTAGTGTCTCGTGGATCAACGCGTGGACGAACTGACACCGACCGCTGCTATCTATTACTCTCTCGATCAAGTTCGCCGACTCTGCCTCTTTGAGGAAAACCGTCAGCGAGTCACGCGCACTGTTACCGACACTGTGTTCCAGCGTGGTTACACTGAACTCTCTGCCAATCACCGCTGCGACTTTTAGCATCAATAAACAGCCAGGCGAAATGCGGGCGAGTCTGCGGGAAATTACCTCTCGAACAGTGGCTGGGATCTGATTAGCAGGTTGGGCACCCGCTTTCGCCGTGATCAGAGGACTAGGGTCGCCGGCATTAACGCTCAACATGCGGGCAATTTCCGTGATGTAGAACGGACTTCCATCAGTTCGAGAGTAGATTGAACTAACGACTTCATCACGTGGTTCGTTGCCGAGCGTGCTCGCGAGAAGTTGAGTGGTTTCGATGCGGTTGAGACCAAACAAAGGCATCCTGTGAAAGTGGCTATGGCGTGCCATGTCACTAAAAACACCTACAAGTTCAGGAACCTGGTCTGTTTCGACATTTCGAAATGTGACAATGAGCATGATGTTGGAGGTCGCCAGCTCACTTGCAAAGTACTGTAATAGTCCGAGTGTCGCGGAGTCGGCCCAGTGAACGTCTTCCAGTATTAACGCCAATGGAGTTTCACGAGCTACGGCATCGAAGAACCGCCAGACCGAATCGAAGATTCTGAACCGGGCAGAAGCAGCATCTCGAATCTGGACAGGCGATTGAATTTCAGGAATGCGTTGATGAATATCTGGTACGAGACTAGCCAACACCGTCGCACCAGAACCCATGTAATTCGTCAGTGAATTGTCATCAAGGTTGGGCAGTATTGTGCGGATCAACTGCAACCAGGGCAGAAACGGGGGAGCGCCATCAAGGTCATGGGATCGACCCCAGTAGATAGCGGATCCATTCTCCTCAGCCCTCGCAGCGACCTTTTCCGCCGTACGGGTCTTACCGATTCCCGGCTCGCCCACGATCGCCAGGACCTGACCATGGCCCTGACGGGTTCGGTCGACAATTTCGTTCGCACGCTTGATCGATTCATGCCGGCCAACATAGGCGTACTCGCTGAAGCTGATCTTTGATGTTGACTCAGAACTCGGGATGTCAGTCGAAGATCCGACTGACCGGCTACCACCCGCAGCGAGTTGAACTCCACCTCGTCGGCCTGGGATTGAGTTGATTTCATGGCCGTCCGAGCGTAGCGCCTGAATGTCGCGCTCGATCGTTTTCGCTGAAACCCCCGTCTGTTCGCCCAGGAAATTGGATGGAAGAGGGTCGCGTGCCGACGATAGGATTTCGAGAAACTTTTTGCGACGCCAAGTCGCCGAACTCCGTTCAGAACTTTGGGATGTCGACATTAATGTCGG
>JAJCYX010000023.1 GCA_029262715.1 Chloroflexota bacterium | reverse complement strand
CGACGTCGATAGAGCCGAGGTTGCACGACTCGTTCGGCAGCAGCGGCTGCTCACCGCACGGATTGGTCGCCGTGATGCGGCCGAGGTGGCGCACCGGGCTGTGGCGGTTCACGTGGTCAAGGAAGATCATGCCCGGCTCACCGTTGCGCCACGCACCCTTAACAATCTTGTCGAACACTTCTCGGGCGTTCAGCTCGCCAACCTTCTTGCGAGGCGAGTTCTGGTCCGATGGCGTCTCACGGAAGTACAGGTTGTAGTTCGTGCCGTTATTGACGGCCTCCATGAACTCGTCGGATGCGCCGACCGAGATGTTGAAGTTGTGGATCTCGCCTTCAACCTGCTTGCACTCGATGAACTCAAGGATGTTCGGGTGGTGAACGTCCATGACCGCCATGTTCGCACCGTCCCGCTTGCCACCCTGTGTGACCAGGCTGGAGACTGACGAAAGGTGGCGCAGGACGTTGATCGGCCCGCAAGCAGTGCCGTGAGTGGTTGAGATAGTTGAACCGGAAGGCCGGATATCGGAGAGTGCGAAGCCTGTGCCGCCGCCGAACTTCTGCACCATTGCAGCGTCGTGCGCTGCTTTCATGATGCCTTCCATCGTGTCTTCCAGTGGGAGAACGAAGCATGCCGATAGTGTGCCTTGGCCGGTTCCGGCGTTCATAAGGGTCGGCGAGTTAGGCACATATTCGAGTGTGGACATCGCCCGGTAGAACTCTTCGGTGATCTGCTCGACCTCTTCAGCAGAAGCGCCGTAGTTCGCATCCGGTGCAGCAAGCGCTTCGGCGACGCGACGGAACATGCCGACAGCGTCTTCGGTCGGGTTACCGGAACCGTCTTTCAGGAAATAGCGCTTCTTGAGCACGACCTGCGCGTTGTCAGAAACTACAGCAGGTGTGTAGTCAGGATTAGCGTTGTACCCGCTTGTGGGTTTTTCGTCTGTAGCGTTCACCGTGCCCCCGTTCGTGGTCGTCTCTGCTGCCGGTCGTACATGTCCGTTGGTGTTGTGCGTAGTTGTCATGCTGATTTTCGAGTGGTGGGTGCTGGTACGTAGTACCAGCACTGTGTCATTGTTTTTCTAATTGGTTTTGGTTGTCCGGTTTTGTACGTCGACAGGTACGTAGTACCTGTCGACGTACAAGTGCTTCAGCTTCACACCCGGTTACGTAGTAACCGGGTGTGAAGCTGTATGGAACTACTTTTTCCTGTGGCTGTCAGACCGTGGATGTTCCGTCCGGATACCTAACTGCTTAGCTCGTTCAAGAGCTACATCGGTGAATCCGTTCTTGCTGATAACTCGATTGTTACCGTCGCTCTTGGCTTTTTCAATCACGCTCGCTCCAACCGGTTTCTTCCAGTCTTTTACCTCAGCCTTCATCCTGCCTTTGACGAGGTCTGGATTGCCAGGACCGCCGATTCGTTTCGCACCTAATCGCCGCGCCTGAACGCGCTCGTAATTTGTTCCTGTGTTTTTCTTAGCCATATAGAAGTATCCTCGCTAATTCACCAATCCCAATTTTTGAGCGAACTCCATAAAATACAATGCATCCGGTGGTTGCGATTGTGTTAAGTCATCCGACTTCTGAGAATTGCAAAATTGGTGTGCCGCCCGAATGTTAGTCACGGGTGAATTAGATCCACCAAGTGATTTCGGGAAAACGTGCTCTTTTTCAAATTCATCGAAACTGACAGGCTGATTGCAAATGTGGCATTTGCCACCAGATAAATCGTAAATCAGTTTTCTTTCGAGGTATTCTGTGAATGTCTTAGGCACGTTCTTATTTCCTTACTTCTTAACCCTCGTTCGTCTGCCTTTTCGTCCTCTGTTCGCCAGCCTTGGTACATCATCCGGTATTAGCGGAAGCTGGCTCTTCTCGTCTTCGTCCTCTTCCTGTCCGTCTCGCAGTGACGCTATTGCCTTCTCAAACTCATCCTCATCCTGGAAATCCCGGTAAACCGACGCGAAACGGATGTACGCCACGCGGTCCAGCGACCGCAAGCGCTCCATCGTCATCTCGCCAATCACCCGGCTCTCCACCTCAGCCTTCGTCAGCTTGTGCAGCTCGTTTTCTATGTCGGTAACCATCTTAGAAATGGCTCCAACCTCCAACGGCCTTTTGGCACAAGCGATCCTCAGACTGCCCTCCAGCTTGTCCCTGGAGAACGGCTCGGTCCGCCCGTCACTCTTGGCCACCAGCAGCGGCATCGTGTGCACTCGCTCATAGGTCGTAAACCTGAGCTCGCACCGAGCACACTCCCTGCGTCTGCGAACGCCGTCAGGAGATTCTCGCGAGTCAATGACGCGTGATTCTTCGTGACCGCAAAATGGGCAGTTCATACGCCCTGATGCCTCCGAAAAGTCAGGGCCCAGAAAACGGGACCAAGAGGGCCGCGGACACGGCCCGGATCCGCTTGTTCGACCAGGCTGTTCTGGCCGGGCGGATGCTCCTGACTATCCACTACCTGTGGTGCGCATGTCAAGGTGCATGCACAAGATATTGGGTCTTTTTACGATTGTGTTGAGTAACAATTATACCATTTTTCAGAGGTGTTTGGATCACTTTGTGAAGGTCTTCACCCACAGTTTGATGCCCTTCGGCGCTCAGTTCAGGTCAGTCACTTCCCCGCCGGGTGGGATAGACGGGTTCATAGTTCGTTTTTAGCGGTTTTCTAACCGTCGAAACAGGCCATTTTTTGGTGTTTTCGACACGCGAACACCACAGGATGTAGTGGCTCAAGAAGGTGCTGAACCGTGTAACTGAACGGCCTTCCTGCCGTATCTCGATGGTCACTCAAAACTGTCGTTATCGGGCCTTCATTAGTCATCAAACTACGGAAACCCATTCGGATTTTCCTGCGCACGCTTCTTGATGACATCAACGTCATGGCCGCGTACGTGGTCAAGAAAAGGGAAGTCCACCGGTTCCACTAATATCGGACGCCTGCCCTTGAGGTACTCTTGCCAACCGAAGCTTAAAGCTGTTGACGTTCAGCCGGGTTCCCTTCTCCCAATTTGGAAGAAGGTCAGGGTGAGTGTCGTTTCGTCTTATTGTCATTCCGAACTTGATTCGGAATCTCCTTATGGCTAGTTGCAGGGAGATGCTGAATCAAGTTCAGCATGACAGATAACTCCTTCTAGCTCGCGCCCTCAGGGCACCCGAGGGAGGATGGACTGTAGAGGCACGATCACCTGATCATGTGCAGGAGAGTCAACCAACCCAACAGCGCGTATTCAGATCAACGGATCAGAACTCAATGAGAATTGTCGAGGCCACAAAAGCCGACTTGCCGATGCTCAGAGCGGCGCTTGCGAGCGCTTTCCGAGAGCATCCTGTCTACGACTGGATGGTTCCCAGAGTCGAGAAACGTGCACGTATGAACGAGTGGCTGCAGGACCGAGTCGCCGCATACGGCCTGAAGTACGGCCACGTCTTCACGGACGACCAGAAGATGAGCGCTTCAGTGAGCCTGCCGACAGACGGCACCGGAATCTCGTTCGGACGGATGGTCCGAATGGGCGTGTGGCGAGCGCCGTTCAGGATGGGATTCGGCGGCTTCCGACGATTCCTGAAGTTCACTTCTCGCATGGAGGAGATACACAAGAAGCACGTAACAGGACCTCACTTCCAGCAGGTTTCCGTTGGGGTTCTACCGGAAGCGCACGGCCGAGGAATAGGCTCGGCGCTACTGACAGCGGGAACGGACCTGGCAGACGCAAAGGGGCAAATCTGCTACACCGAAACGGTGTTTGAACGCAGCGTCGAGTGGCACGAACGCTTTGGCTATGAAGTCGTTGAGGAGGCCGCTGTACCCGGTGCGGACCGTATCTGGGCGATGGTCAGGCAACCCGCCAGACCATCTGGCGAAGAGAGCTAAATCGCTCTGATATAGCCTCTCTCAGATACGGGCAAGTACGGGATGGCACCGCTACGGCGATAGAGTCGATTCCTTGAATGTCCGCCACATATAGATGAAGTTGGCCTCTTTTTTGGTGCTACGTCCAACCTCTCGAAAGCCGAACCGCTCGTAAAGCCGCTTGCCACCCTCTGAATCTGTCTCCAGGTAAGCATTTGCCTTAGCAGCATCTGCTTCCGTGCAGAACTGCTTCAACAGCGCCGAACCAATGCCCCTGTTCTGAAACTCAGGGCGCACTCCAAGAACCGTCAGATGCCGATGTGCCCACTCCGGGTGGTTCTTCGACGCATCCCTTGACAGCCCGGCGGCAATTCCTATGCGGAAACGCGTCGCAATCAACGCATCGAACATGAACCTGAAACCGGCGAGGCCGGACGGCTCGCACTTTGGATATTCGGCCTGAATCATTGCAGCAGCAGGCTGCCCATCCACCTCGGCAACCGTGCCCCGGCTCTCTTTACTGCGAACGGCCATCCTGTTTATCCGAACTAACCGAGACCGAATATCGCCGTTTCCAAGGATGAGACGAGAGATGTCATTTTCCGTAAACGCATCTGCGAATATGCCATCGACCAGTGAGTAGTCGCCCGTGCTCATTGGTCGCAAAGTGATGTCGGTGCCACGTTGGTTGTCTGAATTCATAGGATGTTGGTCAATCACTCACGCGGATGAACGTTACCCACCGCGCACAGGAACACGGCTGGCCACAGAACATAATCTAATCCGATATGCCAGCGGGACACCGGGAAACGCGGCTTGCCGCCGC
>JAJCYX010000022.1 GCA_029262715.1 Chloroflexota bacterium | reverse complement strand
GCTCATGGGAGGCGTCCGCCGTGAATCTTCGCTGTGCCGTGTACGACTCTTCCAGGCTGGCGAGCATCTCGTTAAAGGTGCGCGCCAGTCCGCCTAGCTCGTCGTTTGAACGCGGCGTTTCCAGCCGCCTGCTAAACCCGTGTGAAAGTGCGATAGCGCGCGCTGTCTCCGTTATTTCAGCAATCGGACTGAGCACGCGCCCTGCGAGTCCACTGCTGATTACTCCGAGCAGACCAACTGCTGCGAGACCACCGAGTGAAAGCACCCACCGCAGTCTGCCCAGCACGAGGTCACGCTGGCGATACGAACCCGCCACCTGGAGAAGAGCTGTCGGCTCACCACCTACCAGCACCTGCGTGCTCAATTGTCGCAGGGCCACGCCATCGAGGGAGATCTCGTCCGTATCGGGAGAAAGCCCGGCTTCGTTAATGGGAAGAGCCCGACCTTCCAAGTTTGATGAGCTAAAGACCACGTCCCCGTCAATTTCGCTGACTTGAACGTAAATCTCCGATGTCTCAAAGGCGTCCAGCGACGGGACCTGCAAGTCGCTTCCAATTCCATCGTGCTCATTGAGCGTCTGGATTGAGGAGGAGAGATGGGCCACCCGGCTATCCAGTGAAGTCTGGAGCATGTCCTCCAGGTGCCGGACCATGAACAGATAGATTGCGACGCTGAAGACGGTCAGGACCAATGCGAACAGCACGCTGTACCAGAGCGCCAACCTGAATCGAATAGGCATGCCGTCTACTCCCGGAGGACGTACCCGGCTCCCCGGACTGTCTGTATCAACCGAGGCTCACCGTCTGTCTCGAGCTTGGAGCGCAGGTAGCGGACGTAAACCTCAAGCACATTCGAGTCTCCGCCAAAGTCGTAGCCCCAGACCGACTCCATAATCCTGTCACGAGTCAACACCTGTTCCCTGTTTCTCATCAGCAGGTGAAGCAGGTTGTACTCCGTGGTTGACAGCTCGATCTGGCGGCCCGCACGGGAAGCCATGCGAGAGCCAGTATCAAGGCTAAGGTCAGCATAGGTGAAGATTTCTGGCTTTTCTGTATCGTGGCGGCGTAAAAGTGCACGGACTCTGGCCACCAGTTCCTCAAACGCGAACGGCTTGATCAGATAGTCGTCAGCTCCGGTCTCAAGGCCAGTCACACGGTCTGACACCGCGTCTTTTGCAGTGAGCATGAGCACGGCAACGTCGCTGCCCTGCTTCAGACGGCGGCAGACTTCCAGACCATCCATCTCAGGCATCATGACATCAAGTATTACGATGTCGGGGTCGTGCTCTCGCGCCTCGTCAAGACCTGCTTTGCCGCTGTTGGCGACTCGCACAGTGAACCCCTCATACGACAGTCCGCGCTTCAACAGGTCGGTTACTGCCGGGTCGTCGTCTATGACAAGAACGGTCTGACGCATGGCGAAGAATCTGGGAATAAGCGAGCCGTTTGCCTGGGGCATCTGCCAAATATGTTCTTATCTTAGTTGCAGATGGTGACCGAATCCAACGGCTGTGGTGGATTCGGTGTCTGGTACGTGATCAGTTTATTTGTTACCGCGCCAGAATTGACCTAATGTGGAAGCTATGGCTGAAACTTCAACACCCGCCTCAAGACCGAGCCGATTTAAACTCGCGACGCTTCCGAACATCGGACTGCAAAGGCGAATCACGCTATATGTCGCGGTTGGCCTGGCGGCGTTGTTCGGAATCTTCGCTTATGTCGCGATCGACTCGGCTAACCGCAGTTCAGAGGTTATTCTCAACGAGCGAGTCACGGTTGCACAGATACTGGCGACACAGATCGAGTCGGCGATACTGGCGAGCGGAAATCTTGTCGACTCCGCAACCTCAGAACTGTCTACCGTCTCAGAAGAGGCTGATATCCAGCGTATTGTTGATCGACTGGCCAGCAACCTGGGCGAAGTCAACCTGCAAGATGGCTCGGCGCTGGTTGTGTTGTTCGCGGGTTCAGGCGAAGTGATTAGCAGTTCCTCCGAAGAGAATCTACCTGCTTCACTTGGTGATCTTGCCAACCAGAGTCCGCAGGCCAGTCCTCAGTTGATCCACGATGCCTCTGGACGCGCTTCCCTGGGTTTCGTTAGTACAAATGATTCTCGAACTGATCCCAGATTGACAATGGTCGCGCTCGTGCAGCCCGGCTCAGGCCTGTTAACAGTCCCGGCAACCGAAGGTGATGTCACCACGCAGTATCGTGTGGAGCTGGTGGCCGCAGGGGGAGAGATTCTCGGATCGTCTGAGCCCGTCGGATCCGAATTCACAAGTCGTCATTCCGATATTTTGGATCAGCTTGCGAACAACGAAGCTGAACGGGCCGTAGAGCACGTGCCTGTAGGTACGGAAGGTGACACCGTGAATCACGTCGTTGCCTTTGCACCCTTGAGTAACAGTTCGCTCGGAGTCATTCTCGAACAACCCGAAGATGTTGCGCTGGCGTTGCCAAATGATCTCCGACGTAGAATTCTGCTGATCTCCGGGATTGGCCTGGCTGGTGGACTGGCTCTCGCATGGCTGACTTCCCGGCAGGTGGTTCGACCTCTGGAAGTCCTCACGGAGAGGGCTCGTGAAATAGCCAGTGGCGATCTAGACAGCGCAGTGTCGCCTTCCGGTCAGGACGAGATTCGCGGTCTTGGCGAATCGTTTGAGATCATGCGGCAGCAGTTACACAAGTCTGTGTTTGAGCTGTCTGAATGGGGTTCGACGCTTGAACGAAGAGTTGAGGAGCGCACGCGGGAACTCGAAGCTCGAAACGCCGAGCGTTCCCTGTTACTCGACAAGATAATTACCGCTCAAGAAGACGAGAGGACGCGGGTAGCGCGGGACCTTCACGACCAGGTAGGTCAGTCACTTACGTTTCTTGTCATGCGGATGGGAGCGGCCGAATCCCAGTTCTCGAAAAGTGATCCAGAGCTGGCGGACAAGATCGTCGAATTGCGGGAGACTGCGAGCGAGATCGTTGGTGAAGTCCGGAGGCTCATCTCTGACCTGCGGCCGAGCGTTCTTGATGACCTGGGACTTGCTGCGGCGTTGCAGTCACTCATCGAAGAGCGCCTGAAAGAGACCGGAATCACCCAGGAAGTGACCTTTGAGTCGATACAACGAGAACTACCGGCCTCAACGGAGATAGCCGTCTATCGCGTCGTGCAAGAGGCGATCAGCAATATCCTTAAACATTCGGGTGCTAGTAATGTGCAGGTCAGTCTCAAGGTGAAAGACCGAGTCCTGCATGGAGAGGTTACGGATAATGGCTCCGGTTTTGACACGGCGGTGGCAGCCCTTCCCGGCGACCGCGGCTGGTCCGTTGGCCTGCTAGGGATGTCTGAACGAATCAGCCTTGTCGGAGGTTCATTGAGTGTTGAGTCCCAGCCCGGCTCTGGCACCAGCGTCATTTTCACCGTGCCACTCGATACAGGAGATTCAACGTGAACAGCCGAATCAGAGTGTTGATCGCAGACGATCACGCAATACTCAGGTCCGGGGTCCGGCTTCTTATCGAGGCTGAGTCCGACATGGAAGTTATCGGAGAAGCTGGAGATGGAGTGGAGGCGGTCGAACTGACTCGTTCCCTGAAGCCCGATGTGGTTGTTATGGACATCTCCATGCCAGAGATGTCCGGAATCGAGGCGACTCGTGCCATCAAAGCCGAGCTCGATCAGACAAATATCGTCGGGCTGACAATGCACTCCAATGACACCTATTTCTTCGAACTACTGAAGGCCGGCGCTGCGGGCTACGTGGTGAAAGGCGGTTCTCCGCACGAACTCACAGACGCTATCCGAGCGGCAGCTCGTGGCGAGGCATACATCCACCCGACTCTCGCCAGTAAGCTCATACAGGGCTTCACCGAAAGAACAGACCCACACTCTGGATCTAGCCAGTCAGACGGCCTGACCGAGCGGGAGAAGGAAGTGGTAAGGCTAATCGCTGACGGATTAACCAGTCGAGAGATTGCCGAAGAGCTCGTAATATCGCCTAACACGGTCGAACGCCACCGGGCGAACACCATGTCCAAGCTGGGCATGCACAACAAGGCCGAGCTTGTCCGCTACGCGGTCGAGCAAGGCCTTGTCAGCAGCAACTAATTTTCGTTCAGCGCTTGAACGACCCGAGTCCCTGCCATGCAATCAGGCCATGGTCAGTTTTTCGCGGGAAGACGCTCGGCGCCTGTGCCGCATAGTCGTGCGCGTAAACGCCGCCGCCTGAACTGCGAAAACTGCGGCCGTTGCAAAAGCGAACGGAATCTGGGCCCAGTTGACCGGTGCAGGCGCCCGATGGAACGACATTGAGAAGTGCACGTACATGAAGTAGGCCGTATGCAGAGCGACCAAATACATGATGGTGGTAGCGCTCAGGTGCAGGTACTTCCACGCCGACCCGCCGAGATAGCGAATTGCCCAGTCAGCAGAGGTCGCCATCAAGGGCAACATGATTAACACGGCAATCAGGCCCGCAATATTCGCCATGCCAAAACCGGACTCAATCCTGACGTCCCGTCCCGCTGATGGTATGAATTCGTAGCCGACCAGTCGAGATAGATCCCAAACAATCCAGCCGTTAAGGATGAGAACGGTGTGCAACAGTGCGTATAGCCCGAACCAGATCCCGAGCTCACGCCGGTACGAAAGCGTCTTTCCGAGCACGGGAATGAACCGCGCCAACGGCCCAAGAGCAAGGGTCACGTAAAGCAGCACCAGGCTGGTGTCGCCGGTCGCCTTCCAGAACCGCATCTCTGCAACCCACTCAGGCCGGCTGATCCAGAAAGCGTATGTAATAAGAGCTCCGACCGCTCCGATCGCTATGTGACGTCTAAGCAGAGCAGTCATCTGATTTCCTCAACCTTTACTCGTGGCATCCGACTCGTTCGAGTGCAGATCGGCACCTCAGGATATGTGCGCTTCCGGGTACCGCAACGCAATAGATTTTCCCGGCAGACATCATTCAGTTTCATTGAGTGGCAATTCATGTGCTCGATCCCCGGTTGCACAGAGTCTCCTAATTCCCTTAATTGCAATCAACGTCAGATCTTCGTACAGCGATTCAATCTTCCTCACTCGCTGG
>JAJCYX010000021.1 GCA_029262715.1 Chloroflexota bacterium | reverse complement strand
AACGACGCGAGCGTCACTTCAGTGCTTTTGCTATCTGCTCACAGGCCTGCATGTAGATCGTGGCGTCCACGTTGATCGACAGGTATTGCACACCGAGGTCGATCAGCCACTTGCCCATCTCGACATCCTTGGCATACGAACCAACCGCCCTGCCCTGCGCCCTCGCCTTACCCGCAGCCTCTTTGAGCGCCGCCTCAACCTTCGGGTTGCGTACGTCTCCCGGGAGACCGAGTGACTGTGAGATGTCGTAAGGCCCAAGGAACAGCACATCGATGCCATCGACCGTCATGATCTCATCGAGGTTGTTCAGGCCGCGCTGCCCCTCGATGTGCACGACGATCATCGTCTCATCGTTCTGCTTGTCCGTGTGACCCTGACCCTCGTTCACGTAGTAGTCACCGGCGCGGGTGAAGACCGACATGCCACGCTGACCCATCGGTGAGTACTTGGCTGCGTGAATGACCTTGTTGGCGTCATCGACGTTATTGATCTGCGGAACCTGCACACCGTCCGCGCCGATGTCGAGCACACGCAAGATCAGACGCTCATCGTTGTCGCCAACTCGAACGATCGGCGCAACGCCTGCGCCCTGCGCGGCGATTACGAGGTCGGTTGCTGATTCTTGAGAGATCGGCCCGTGCTCGGTGTCGATGATGCAGAAGTCCATGCCGGAGTAGCCGAGCGTGTCGACGAGAGGCACGGAGGGGATGATGACGAACGGTCCGACGACCACTTCGCCTGCCTGCAATCGCTTCTTCAAGTTACCGAGCTGTGGCATCTGTCTCTCCCTATTTTTCCAAGAGTTTCGATAGTTCTGAATGAATGTTGGCGACACAGTCTATATGGCTAACGGCACCGTCAACACACCTCTTGTAACGGCGTTACGTCTGCCGTCTCCGCCTCAATCCGCCAACTGTAGGTCACGTCCGACTGTCCTTCTACCAGGTTGACGAGAGTGAGCACGAACTTGCCTTCGCCTTCGCTTTTGACGGAGATGCTGTTTTCGTCCTGGCCAAACGAAACGAAGGAGGCGCAACTCTCCTGGAAAAACGCAGGTGCTCCATCTTCGTCCCACAGAGGAACCTCTGGTGCGTCCTTCGATTCCAGGTATCCGCCGACGAGAGCCACCAGTTCGTTTTGCAGCGTTTCAGCTGCTGCATCCGCGTCGTTCGAACCTGATGCGCACGCGACTATGACCGGAACGGATGCAACCAACACGAACATCACGATGCGCGATCGCATCAGCGGCAAGAGAAGACTCTGCGATTTCGTAGAACGGGAGTGCATATGGGAATGTTATCGGCTGAGCATCAGAACGGAAGCGCCTGACCGGGCTGCTCAAGCTAACAGCACCGGAACCATCATCTCGTCTGATGACATCCCGCCGTGACTCGATTTCATCAGGCTCGTGTAATCGCCCAACGCTCGTGACGTGACCAGAACGCCATTCCTGCTGATAGCCATGAAATCGCCGAGGCGTTCCAGCACCGCTGCCGTCGGTGGTTCCGGTCCAAGCAGCCGCATCTCAACCACTTCGTCCGTGCTCAACAGGAAGAAGTGTTCACCAAACTCATCACGAAATTCTCCAGCGAACCGTTCTTGGTGGCCTTCACGAACATGAAAATAGTTGGCACGAGGCTCACCAGACTGCGTGCATTTCATCAACCTGGCCAGTGCGTGACTCGGGTCAAGCTGCGCATAGCCCGGCACATCCAGATGTCCGTGGTCGGCCGTCACGACCACCCTCGCCTTGCCGTCTAAAGCGTTGGCCAGCTTGCTCAGCGCAGCATCCAGCCCGTTGACCGACTCTGCGGTCTCAGGCGCATCGACTCCATAGACGTGCGCTGACACATCAATCAGATTCCAGTAGAGCAGCGTGATAGAACGTGAACCGACATTTCGCACCCGGCGAACCACCTTCTCGACTCCTTCGTTGATGTCTTCGAACCCTCTTACGAGCGCGCCGCCGGCGTTCGAGTAGAGCGTAGGCAGGCTGTCCTTCAGCGCCGACGGCATGAACAGCTTGCAGTCAACTTTCAGCTTTCCGGGGAATGGCTCAGCCAGTAATACATCGCGGGGATTCACTCCGAGTGAACTCAGGTCCTTGCCGTCCGACCTCCTGACCCACTCATAAACGGTCGCTCGTTCAGCAATCTGCGGAAGGTACACCCACCATCCGACGAACCCGTGCGATGCCGGATACTCACCGCTAAAGAGTGAGGTCATGTTCGGCCCGGTGCTCGACGGGAACGCCGCCGGCTGTTCCCATACAAGTTGAGTCCGGGCGAACGAGGCTTCGGGCAGTGTTCGGACGAAGTTCATGCCGAACCCGTCGGCGATCACAAACACCGTGTGATCGGACTCGCCAACCCGTTCGCTAATATGAGCTGTCACCGGGTCTTCAGGCCACGGTGAGTATCCGCCAATCCCGCTCACCGCACGCGCCAGTGCAACCGGGTTAGGTTTCGACCAGTCGGGGCGAACGAACCGTCCGCTTTCGAACTCTCGCAACAACGCATCCGAGTCTGTGTTCATCCCGACAGTCTATCCAGCCAGCGATAGTTCGATATCCTCATTGCATGGCATCCGCAAGATTCGTCTTCCTCGGCACCGGCACATCTGAGCGCGTACCGCGGGTCACCTGCCTTTCGAAACAGCCGCCAACGTGTGCAGTCTGCATCGATTCTCAACGGCCTGGGTCGAAAAACTATCGCCGCAACACCTCGCTGCTTGTTCAGACGCAGGGTCCCAACGGCTCCACGGTCAACATAGTCATCGACGCCGGGAAGTCGTTTTACGAGGGGTGCATGCAGTTCTTCCCGAAGTTCAACGTCGCCACTCTCGACGCCGTGGTGCTGACGCATGCGCACGCAGACGCCGTAGCTGGCCTGGACGATCTGCGGGACTGGACCATGCACGCAAGGAGCAGCATTCCGCTGTTCGCTCGTGCTGAAGACATGCCGACCCTCTCGAAGACGCACTTCTACCTGCTGGACACCTCGATCAAGATGAGCGGAGGCGGAGTTGCACGCCTCGAAGTTGTTGAGACGGACGACAGCCCGTTTGATGTGCAGGGAGTGAAGTTCACACCGCTGCCGGTTGAGCACGGTCATGGATTCACAACAAACGGCTACCGGGTTGGCAACGTCTGTTACATCCCGGATGTATCGGAAATTCCCCGGTCAACGGAAAACCTGCTCGATGGCTGCGAGGTGCTGATTCTCGATGCGCTAAGGCGTGGTCGCACACACGGCTCTCACTTGACACTCGAGGAAGCGATCAACGTAGCGAGGAAGATAAACGCGTCGCGAACTCTGCTTACGGACATGGCGCACGATCTGGATCACGAACCCATCAACAGGGAACTAGCCGAGCTAAAGAGGTCTGAGGGCTTGGACATCCAGTTGGCCTATGACGGCCAGTCATTTGAATCAGAGATCTAAGGGTGGGCAGCAAGCTGCCATTTGCCGTGTACAGCGTTTTCCGGTGACCGCGTGCGGTGTTTCCTGGTGGCTCATAGGTTGCCGTCAAATGAAAAAGTGGCCGTGCCACCTTCGTCCTGAGCGGGTGCGAAGGACCTGGGGACGTGGGGCGATCCATCAGTAACCGCTCTATCGATGAGCATTCAGTTATCGACACATGTCATCCTGACCGTAGCGAAGGGATATGAGCGGCGTGCCGTGTTTTCTGTCAGTCGCACGGTCATTTGAGCCTCTTGCATATTTATCTGGCACTCGGTTGTTTTGACTGCTAATCGCGCCTAGAATCGCGAGGTCTGTACAACGCAAAAAACCCACAAGATGTGGGTTTTCATTAGCGACAACCACAAGAGGTTGCGGTTCGGGCTGGTAGTTCTCTCGCATCGTAAAGCCTCCCTCGGTTGCC
>JAJCYX010000020.1 GCA_029262715.1 Chloroflexota bacterium | reverse complement strand
AGGGTCAGGCTTGCTTGCCCCGTGAAGTTCCGTTGCGATCACGAACGGAATCTCACCCTCAAACCCCGCCGACTTCACCTTATCGAGCTGGTACTGGTGACCGTTCGTGACCACACCCCACGGCATCCCGCTCAAATTGAGAGCATCGACAAGCTCAACGGCACCCGGCAGCGGCCTCATGTTGGTGATCATGCTCTTGAAATAGTTATGGAAATGGGAATCAGGGTCACCCTTCACACTGGGCCATCGGTCGCGAATGACCTCGAACGCCTGCCTCGGGTTGGTGGCGTTGTCAGGGGATAGAGTCCAGAAATAATCCTGCGCCTCGGGCCATGAAAGTGCATCGCTCACCGCATCGTTCTGGTCATAGAAAGAGCGGTAGAAGATGTCATACGACCCTTTCCGGTCAACCAGCGTGTCATCGAGATCGAACAGAACCGCTTTGATTTCGTGGGTTGAGTCTCCGGGAGTCTGTGGCAAGCGAAACGTTTCCTAGTCTGAGTGGCCGTAATAGAGAAAGTGCGGAACGAGGATATCGCAGGACTACACAAGCTGGATTCGGTGAACACTGACTCAGTCCAAATTTTGTAGACTGCGACTCGATCTAATCCTGAATCTACGACCCTGATGTCTGGACGGAGAGCCAACATGCCCGATAACAGTTCGATCGTGAAAATCTCTGGAATCGGCGGAATCTTCTTCCGATCAAAAGACCCGGAAGCGCAGGCTGACTGGTACGAGAAGCATTTCGGGATTTCGAAGGTGTCAGAAGGTGGTCCATGGTCACAGGAAGCCGGCTACACGGTGTTTTCACCGTTTCCTGCGGACACCGACTACTTCGGACGCGCTGACCAGCCGTTCATGCTGAACTTCCGCGTGAACGATCTGGACCAAGCGGTAGCCGCTCTCACCGAAGCTGGCGTGCGGATAGACGATGCGAGAGAAAACACCGAATACGGCAACTTCGCATGGGCCTACGACCCCGAGAACAACAAGATCGAACTGTGGCAACCACCTGCGATGTAGCGGCTTACTCGCAAGCTCAAATGTCTCAATAGGTTTGCTATAAGGGTCTGTTACGAGGGCCTGACGGCTGGCTGGTCCCGATACGATCTTGTTGCATAACGTCGCACCCGAAGGTGCGGCTCGCTGCCCTAAACGTCCGCCGGCGCGTTGTCCTCTGAGCTCCATGCACCGCCCACGACGCGGTCTGTTGCCGGGTCGTAAAGGCGCGCTTTTATCTGCTCTTCATCGAGGTCAGTGCCAAGTCCCGGCTCCGTCGGCAGCTCAAAGTAGCCGTCCTTAATTACAGCTGGGTTTGTCTGCACATCATCGTGAAACGGCATATCGCGCGCCGTCTCAAGGATCATGAAGTTAGGTACAGCCGCGCACACATGCAGACTCGCTGCAGCAGCGATCGGCCCGTTCGGGTTGTGCGGAGCGAACTTGATGTACTCGATCTCAGCCATCGACGCGATACGGCGAATCTCGGATATGCCACCGGTGTGAGCAATATCAGGCTGAATCACATCGACAAGGCGACGATGCAGCAGTTCACGGAACCCCCATCGGAAGAACAGGCGCTCTCCCGTTGCGATATCGGTACGGTGCCCCGCGGCACGCACTTGCTCAAGCGCGTCGAGGTTTTCAGGCGGCACTGGCTCCTCGAAAAATAGCAGTCCAAGGTCCTCGACCGCGTCCATCTGCCTGATCGCCATCGAAGGCCTCGCTCTGCCGTGATTGTCGATCATGATGTCGACATCCGGGCCCAATTTGTCCCGCATCCCCTTGATCTTCTCTCGCAGCGGCTCGATCGCGTCTTTCTCAACGTAGCTGTCCGAACCCTGGATCCAGCCTCCGGTCTTGAATGCGTCGAAACCCTGGTCAACAGCGTCCTCTCCGCCACGCAAGTCAGCCGCGTGCGTGTAGGCGCGAACTCTCTCCCTGACAGCGCCACCCAGTAGCTTGTAGATCGGTTGGCCGTAGACCTTGCCGGTGATGTCCCACATAGCGATGTCGAGAGCTGCCATTGCGGAGCCCATGACAACTCCGCCTCGCCAGAAGCCGTGACGGTACATGATCTGCCAGTTGCGTTCGATCTGAGTCGGGTCTTTGCCTTCAAGCCTTACAGCAAGCGTTTTGATGCCTTCAACAACCGCCGTCTCGTGACGTTCCAGCGTGCCTTCGCCCCAGCCGTGAACGCCTTCGTCAGTTTCGATTTTGCACAGAACCCAGTTCCTGCGAATGCCCTTCATGATGTAGGTCTTAATGTCGGTGATCTTCATATTGTCTTTCTCGGCGACAAAGCCGTGTTTTCTTTAGGCGGGCTGCTATGAGACGTTGATTGACACCGGGGCAGCATACACCGGTCGAAGTCGCCCTCTGACAGGCCTTGAATGTGCTTCCCAGACTTGGGACTCACGGATCTGACCTGTAGCTATGGACAGCGATTGGTCATAGTCGCCAGGCAGTAAAAAGCCGCTTCTCGCTGATCCTGAACCCGATCAAACTTGGCCGATCACCTCATCAGCAAACAGCTTGATCGAGTCCGTCTCTTCCTCGTACGGGAAGACAGTCATGAACTGAGTAACACCCAGCTCCGTGTAGCGCTTCAGATAGTTCTGTGCCTCAGCTGCAGTGCCGATGAAGGCGCGAGAACGCTTAGTACGCCACGTGTCGGTCGTCATGCCGTCTCGCTCAGCCACCCGATCTAGCCTCGCCTGCACATCCGCCTCGTCGGTGCCGATAAGCATTGTGAGAAAGTGAGTCTTGCGAATGGAGTCGAAATCGCGTCCGATTTCGGCACATATCTTC
>JAJCYX010000019.1 GCA_029262715.1 Chloroflexota bacterium | reverse complement strand
CAAGGCCAGCGCTCATCGCTCTTTACCGCCTGTCAGGCAGAATCGCCAGGTGATGTGCCGGGAGCGCAGTTCGTCAGTGATCTCGCAATTGACCTCGGCAATGATGTACAGACCATCCTCAACCGCGGCATGGGCGGCACTGAACTCGCATGTTTGGTCGAAAAACAGTCGTCACTGGGCGGCTCTCAGATCACACTGATCTACGACATAACCAATCCTGGCTGGATTACGACCGAGCGCCAGCTGAAGGCGGAGCTCGACAAGTCGGGCATCCCGGAGATTCTGATTGAGGGCTCGTACGTTGAGTTCGATTTCTTCCCTTCCGGCAGCTTCCGCATTCCGACGATTGTGGGCATGAACTATCCGGGTGAGCTTCAGATGGAGATGGCGTTCCTGAGTTCAGATGTGGTTGTGAACATCTCAGATCCGAATGTGGTTTGTGGGGAGTCTGACTCCACTGTCCCTCCCGGCCCTGCGCAGATTGGCGACGTTGCCGAGGCGTTGGGAACGGGACTTGAGGCTGCGCTCGGGATTTCGCTTTCGAGGAGCTGCGTGACGTGGAGTGAGCTTGGTGATGTGACGGCAGTCGATGTGCAGTTTGGAAGCGCCGCTCCGCCGGTCGAGGACCCGATTCCGGGACTGCGGGAACTTCTGATCTCTTACGGCGCTACGGATCTCAACTCTGGAGGGAACCGTCTGCGCGGCGGTGCGGGATTCTCGGACGCAGAGGTGGGCGGGCACACTGTAACGGGTGCGATCAACTTGAATGGCAATGACGCCTTCGTATCCCCGGACATGGGCCCAGTACTGTCGTTCATGGCGGTAACGGCGAGCCTCCAGATCACCAACTAGGCGGCAAGCCGCGTTTTCTGGGGATGGGCGCTGTTCAGTTCGGATCGAGCGGGTGCCGTTTTCGAGGACTGTGTTCATCCCGACCGAAGCGGAGGGGTCTGAGCGGCTTGCCGCGCTTTCTGGTACCAGACGGTCACCGGAGGGATTCCGAATCAAGTTCAGGACACGGAATCTGGTCGTGCGAACAAAGCACGCTGCACCCGGTGATGCCAAAAAGCCATCCCATCACCTATCGACACGCTCAAGGTGCCAGACGGCACACTCAGACGCCAACTCTACGTCGGTGCGTGCTCCGGGATCAGTCCTGCTTGCCTCATCTCATCCCACACCGACGCTGGAATCGGCTGCCTCACCATCTCCACATTCTGGTCCAACTCACCAACCGACTGTGCGCCGGGGATAACATTGGCGATAGCCGGATGCGCCAGGGCGAACTGCAACGCAGCCGCCTTCAGGTCGACACCGTGACTAGCGCAGATGGCATTCAGTCGGCGCGCCTTCTGCACAAGGTCATCGGGAGCCACCTCGTAGTTGTAGGTCACAGGCTCCGAAAGATCCCTCGCAAGAATCCCCGTGTTGTACGGCCCACCAACTGAAACCTTCACGTTGCGCTCGACACACGCAGGCAGGAACGTATCGAGAGACGTCTGCTCAAGAAGCGTGTAGCGTCCTGCGAGTAGAACAATATCCAGGTCGAAACGTTGAATGAACCTGAGCGGCATCTCCCACTGGTTCATCCCGCAGCCAATAGCGCCAATCGTCCCTTGCTCGCGAAGCTCAATCAACGCCGGGAACGCCTCCTCGTTCGCCTGCTCCTCGCCGAATTCCTCTTCATCCGGATCGTGCACGTATACGATGTCGATTCGATCGAGATTCAGTCTCCGCAGACTCTCCTCGATAGACCGATGAACATCATCCCTAGACCAAGTGTTCACTGCCTCAAGGTCGCCAACTCCGTCCGGGTCATCATTCGGCAACACTCCTCCCGGCACCGGCTCCAGTACACGACCAATCTTCGTCGAGATGACAAACCCGCTACGATCTCCAGTGGCGAACCTCGAATCACCGATGCGGGCCTCAGCATGCCCTCGACCGTAGAACGGCGCGGTATCGACGTGTGAAATCCCTATGTCGAATGCACGGTCCATTACCGCAATTGCGTCCGACCTGCTGACACCGCCAAAGATGCCGCCGCTCCGCATAGAGCCGCTCAGTGGTGCCGTTCCCAGACCCAGACGTGATACCTCAACGCCGTTGGTTCCAACCTTCACCTTCTCAAACGGATCCATGCTGACTCCTCGGTAGCTACTAAAGCGGTCGTCACCTGATCACATCCAGACGTTCGACAGAGTGCAAAGATACAAAGCCTCAAGCCTAATGTCAGGTCATCCCCACCCTACGAAACCCGCTCCCGCATTACCTGCAAGCCCACAACACACCGCAAAACGCAGCTCGCCGCTGCCAATTGACGATACCCCAAACCGTCGGTACTATCGATAGTTAGTTCACCTTCCCGATCGAGTTGTGATCGCCAATCATTTACAAGGCTCTTACGGGTAGTCGGTGAATCAGCGAGTTTTTGGTCAGAAACTGCTGCTGTCACTCCCGGCTGGACCCCGGAAGTGATGTCAGCTATCTGCATCCAGGGAGGTCCAGCAAATTGCCACATGTACAAGGCCTGCGCTGTAAAGAGTGCGGTCGTGACTACCCGGCAGACCCCATCTACGTATGCGAATACTGCTTCGGCCCGCTCGAAGTTGCATACGACTACGACTCCATCCAGGAATCGATTAGCCGTGAGAAGATCAAAGAAGGTCCTCTCACACTCTGGCGCTACGATGACCTGCTGCCAGTCGGTCGCGAAAACGCGGTAGACATCGGCGCAGGCATGACACCGCTCATCAGGGCAACGAACCTCGGCCGTGAACTGGGTCTAAACAACCTGTGGATCAAAAACGACGCTGCCAATCCAACGCACTCGTTCAAGGACCGCGTCGTCTCAGTTGCCACCACGAAAGCGCTTGAGTTCGAGTTCGAGACCATCGCATGCGCATCCACTGGCAACCTGGCAGGAGCCACTGCGGCGCACGGTAACAAGGCCGGCATGAAAAAGGTCGTCTTCCTGCCCGAAAACCTGGAGCGTGGCAAGATCGCAGGAGCCGCCATCTTCGGGAACGTCGTTCTCGTAAGAGGCAACTACGACGAGGTGAATCGCCTCTGCTCCGAACTTGGCGACAACCGACGCTGGGCGTTCGTGAATATCAATATGCGCCCGTACTACTCCGAAGGCAGCAAGTCGCTCGGCTACGAACTGGCAGAGCAACTTGGCTGGCAGGCACCGCAGCACGTGGTCGTCCCGGTCGCTTCCGGATCACTCTTCACAAAGGTCTGGAAGGGCCTGAACGACTTTGCAAAGCTGGGACTGATCGACGATGTTCCAACTAGGATGCACATTGCGCAGGCCGAAGGCTGCTCGCCAGTTGCGAAGGCCGTCATCGAGGGGCAGACGCATCCGCGTCCGGTGATCCCAAACACCATTGCCAAGTCGCTTGCTATCGGCACGCCCGCAGACGGCATCTACTCTGTCGGCATCGTAAAGGAGTCTGGCGGATCTGCAACTGCAGTGCCGGAGGAAGAGATCGCGGACGGCATGAGGCTGCTCGCAGAGACCGAGGGCATCTTCGCCGAAACGGCTGGCGGTGTTGTAATCTCCACGCTGAAACGGCTTGCTCAGCAGGGCGTGATTGGCCCTGACGAGCAGACGGTTGCGCTGATTACCGGCTCGGGCCTGAAAACTCTTGAAGCAATTGAGGACCAGATCGATCCACCGGTTATCGACCCCACGGTCGAGTCGTTTGATGATGTTGTGATGGGTGCGGTGAAAAACTAATGGCGGAACGCAGGGTAAAGTTTACGTTTGAAGGCGAGCAGGTGAAGGAGCCTGTGATCTACCGGCTTGGCAAGGATTTTCCGGTGATCACGAATATCCGCAGGGCGCAAGTTGAGGGCAATTCTGGCTGGGTAGTTCTCGAGCTAGAGGGCGATCTAGACTCGATCAACTCGGGCCTCGACTGGGTGCGCGAGCAGGGCGTAGAAGTAACCCCGGTAGACGGCGAGATCCTCGCCGGCTAGCCCCGCCCGCATGCGGGATTTTCTGTTGATGAGAGGTGGTTGCTGCGGATAGCAATGCCGTGTCGTGTGCGGCAGCGAGCCGCGAGTAGCTGCCGGGATGAAAATGTGGCAATGCCACCTTCATCCTGAGCGGGCGCGAAGGACCCGGTGATGTGGGGCAAACTCAGACACAAGTCTTGTAATCACCTGCACATCTCAACCACTTGCCGCCCCTTGCACCGGACGTCACTCTCTCAGGGTGGTCAATACTCACCACTTACAGAACGAAAACCCCGCTCCTGACCAGATATTCTGCCGTCGGTCCGCTAAGACACTCTCCAAACTTCCAGGAACAGCTACATGGCCCGGTCCCCTGATGTCCGAAAGTTCTTCGAAGAGTATGGCGATCAGGAGTGGGACCGTTTCAAAAATCGCGTAACCGGCAAGATCGAGTACGCAATTCACCGCAATTTTCTGATGCAGCATGTTCGACCGGGCGACACCGTACTCGATCTCGGGTCAGGACCCGGCCGGTTTGCTATCGACATGATGCAGGCAGGCGCAAACGTGACACTCGGTGATATCTCACCCGTCCAACTCGAACTGGCAAAACAGAAAGTCGCTGAATCGGGACACGCCGCTGACAACTATCTTGAGCTCGACATACTGGATCTGAGCCGGTTCGAATACGGCCAGTTCGACCTCGTCGTCTGCATCGGCGGGGCGCTGTCATACGTTCACGAACGTTACGCGGACGCACTCGCAGAAATGGCGAGAGTTGTGAAACCGGGCGGCCGCGTAGTAGTAGGCTCGATGAGTCTCTACGGCCAGCTACCTGTGTTCGTCGCCGGTGACCACGCCAATCAGTTGAACGGCTTCGACAACCACATTGACCGAGCGAAACTGGCAAACAATCCAGGATTTCTCATCACCGAGCCCAACTCGCCGGTGATCTACATGCCACTGTTCCTGTGCACGAATCAGTACCTGCGTGAGCATATGGAGGGTCTAGGTTTCCGGGTGCTCGGTTCGGCAGCAGCTAATCCGCTGACAGCAGACGGCCAGAAGCTGGAACGCATCGCCGCCGATCCGGTGGCCGAGGCGACGCTGATCGACCTTGAGGTATTGCTCAGCGAACGCCCTGAAATGGCCGACAGCGGAGAGTGGGTGCTTGTGGCGGCAGAACGGCTAGCTGGCGGTTAAAGCTCCCAGCCGTGCTCGACCGTCGACAGCGTGTGCTTCACTTCTGCCACGTTCTCGAACAGCGGCATGAATACCTCGTCGTGGGCGGGGCGTGCAACCCATTCGAGCCGCTTCTCCTCTGACCCCCAGAACGATACGACCTCAAATGTGTGCGACGGCTTAAGCCCACCCAATGCGTCAAGGGCCGCGTCTGAAAAGGGTTTCAGAAGGGCTGCGTGCAGAAAACCAGGCTGTTCGGACATAGTCGCAATCCAGCTATCCCGGATTCCAGCCTCAAGCTCCGACTCTTTGCCCGGCTTAGCGGTCATGTAGACGTGAAGTGTGATCATGTTCAATGTTCCTGAATGCGGCCAACCGGCGTCATCCGGACCGTAGTTGTGTCATCTGGCTCGATGATACGTCACACCGAACGGCAATCCGTGTTTTGCGGCGAGCCGCGTTTTCTCGACCGAGCATATGTCATCCCGACCGCAGCGGAG
>JAJCYX010000018.1 GCA_029262715.1 Chloroflexota bacterium | reverse complement strand
ACACAGGGGCGATCCACGTGCGCCCAGTGACCTGCATTGACGCGTCTTCGGGCTCAACAAGATGCTCAGCGCTGTTTGATGGAGATGCGGGTGGGTTCTCGACATTTGCGGTTCTTGCAGTTGAGCGTGTCGACTCGTCGTCTATCCAAGACTCAGATCTCACCGGCGCTGTGACCAATGCCCTACCGACCCCGCCGCTCAGGACAGATGACCCGGGCGCACAGCCGATTCCCACGCTGGCACCAGTCCCTGCTCCAACAACGGCATCGTTCGTCGAACCGGCAGACGATCTCCTCGAACCGATTGGCGGCGGTTCGAATTCCCCTTCCGCTGTTGTGTTACTGGCACTTGTGGTGATCGGAGTTGTGACTGTTGCAGGGCTCACCCGGTACGTGGGCACCCGCAACAGACCGTGGTCCAAGCACGGACTGTCACTGTTCATCGTATCGGCCGCCGCCTCAACACTGTTGGTCGTCTCTACAGCAACTGACTCAGATATTGATATCGTCAGCGCTTCGGGCGTAATCGTCAGCCAGGGGCACACTGCGCAGCAGAGCGATGTTGTTCAAAGCAGCTTCGATGTCGACGGTACGGGAGTTACGATCGGCATCATCTCGGACAGCATCGGATGCGATGCAGCAGCACTGACCGCAGACATAGCAGCAGGCGAGTTGCCAGCCGGTCTCGAAATCAGCGTTGACGTTTCGCCAAGTCTATGTCCTTTTACCGCAGATAGAGGGCGGGCAATGGCTCAGGTTGTCCACGATGTAGCTCCGGGTGCAGACATCATCTTCAGCTCTGTGATTTCCGGCCAATCGGCGCTTGCGTCGAAGATCCAGGCGATGGTCGCCGCTGAGGTCGACATCATCATAGACGACGTGCTGTTCGCTGATGAATTGATTTACCAGGATGATCTGCTTGCGCAGGCGATTGACGATGCGAACGCAGCCGGCACGGTCTACATCACTTCAGCCGGAGACAACGGAATGGCCTCCTACGAATCCCAGTTCGTACCGGGAGGCGGCATGGGTTCGGTCTGTGGACCTTCCCCGAAATGCACCCAACCGGGGATCTGGCACGACTTCGATCCCGGCCCAGGAGTTGACCAACTACTGGATATCTCGCTCTCTGATGAAGTCGTCCGCATGATGCTCCAGTGGGATCAGCCATCTGAACTCGGCGGCGGTGCCGGAACCAGCTCTGACATGGACCTCTACGTGTTCAACCAGTCGGGTGAAACTATTGCTGTCTCCGATAGCTCGAACCTCTTTGACGGTACTCCAGGTGAGGGGCTGACGGTTATTGGCCACGATTCAGTTCAGATCGCCATCTCTCATCGAGACGGTGTAGAACCGAACTCCATCAAACTTGTGGTCTCGAACGGAGCGGTTATCAATGAGTTCGGGACGGGTAGCAGTACGATTGTTGGGCACCGCAACGCGGCCGGAGCGATCACCGTTGGGCCAGTGAATTTTGCGAATACCGACGCTTTCGGCGGTGTGCCTGAGGTCGAGGAGTTCGCGCCGGTTGGCGGGATGGAGATTCTGTTTGATACGAATGGCGATGCGCTTGTACCGCCGATACTGCGGCAAAAGCCGGACATCGTCGCTCCGTCCGGCGGCGATACCACGCTCGGGTCGTTCGACGGTTCACCTGCGGCTGCGGCGCACACGGCTGGTGCGGTCGCACTCTTACTCGAACTTCGCTCGGATCTTCACTCAGCCGGCCAGCTATCGCCAGAAATTATTCGTAGAACCTTGTCGGAAACCGCAGTTGAAGTTGGCTCTGACGGGCCAGATCTCGTCAGCGGATATGGCTTGATCGATGTCCTCGCAGCTGCTGAAATGCTTGCTACCGAGCCGCCGTTCGCAACAGACGACGCGTACTCGATTGGCATCGACGAGGTGCTAACGGTCAGCGCACCAGGTTTGTTGGGGAACGATAACGATCAGGCCGTCGCAAGCTTGATAGCGGAGGTTGTTGCGGGACCGGCGAATGGTGATCTGGTCCTGCAAGTCGATGGCTCGTTCACCTACACCCCTGATGCCGGTTTTGTTGGCGAAGATACCTTCAGTTACGTGGCCAATGACGGTGCATTCACCAGCGCGCCAGCGGTCGTCACAATCACGATTATAGGCTCCGAATCGGTGACGACATCTGTGAGTCTTCAGGGTGTGGACGGTTCTGCGAATTTCGGTACGGACACCATTCTCGTAACGCTGTTTCATGGTGACGATGTGATTCAGAAAACGATAGTTCCCGGCGGCTCTGAACCGGTCTTGTTCAGTGGATTAGCACCCGGAAGCTACAACCTGGTCACATCCGTTCCGGGCTACCTTGTTGCTGTCGCATTGGAAGTTGCGCTGGGAGTTGTTCCGGGTGAGACGCTGGCTGTCGCGCCAATAGAGCTTCCCGGTGGTGATGCAAACGAGGATGACATGATCGATGTCACAGACGCCGAGATCGTATCGGCGGCGTTCGGTGTGGAGCACTCACCTGGTAGTCGACGAATTATCACCGATGAGATTACCGATCTAAACGGAGACGGTGTGACGAACGGGGCGGATGCCTCGTTGACTATCTCAAATATTGGCTTTGCGTCACCGTTGACCTGGGAACAGTAACGCGGCGGTAGCCGTTCACACGTTTCGACGGACAACGAAAACGGTGGATTGTGTCTTCGGTTACAACACAATGGCGATCGCCTCTAGTCCATCCAACCCGACCACACTCGATCTCGTCTCTGGTATAAACGTGGTCCGACTCCGCCTAACCGATAGCCTGTCTGAAGTCGCCGCAGTTCTCTAGTCGGTAACAAAAGTTACACACCGTCAGCCAAACTTCGCATATGAACCAGTCAGCTGAATCAAATACAGACGCTGCCCGGTTAGCGATCAACGTCCTGGGCGGTTTTTCGGTCTCCGTCGACAGCCGACACATCTCGGATTCCAGTTGGAAGCTGAAGAAGGCCAAGGCGGTCATCAAGCTGCTGGCGATAGCGCCGGGCAACCGAATACACCGCGACGTCGTGTTGGACGTATTGTGGCCAGACCTCGAACCCGAAGCGGCGTTGAACAATCTTCACAAGGCTCTCTACGTCGTTCGGCGTGCATTGGAACCAGGCGTTTCCGGCTCAGGCGACTTCGTCCGGTTCCAGGAAGAGACTCTGAGTCTCGATTCCGCTGCGGGATTAGAGGTCGACTGCCAGCAGTTCGATTCGCTTGCAAAAACAGCTCTTGCAAAAGATGATCTTGCCTCGTTTCAGGCTGCACTGGGTGTGTACAAAGCGGAGTTGCTGCCAGATGACAGGTATGAAGAGTGGTCAATATCGAAGCGTGATGAGCTCGCGCAGACGTTTCAGTCGCTGCTAGTCGCATATGCCGACATGGCGGAAGCTCACAAGGATACGGACGAGGCGATTAGTGCCTTGCAACGGCTGATCGCAGTGGAGCCGGGACTTGAATCAGCTCATATGCGGCTGATGAAACTGTTCGCCGGTTCGGGTGACCGGCATCGTGCGATTCGGCAGTACCAGTCACTGGTGAAAACGCTGGACACAGAGTTTGGGCTTGAGCCGCAGGGAGAGATCGAGGCTCTCTACGATGAGATCGTCGGAGGGCGAACTTCATTTTCAAGACCAGCCGCTGCTGTGCAATCAGTACAGCACAACACACCGTTCACGGCTGAACATCAAGCGAACCCATTCGTTCCTGCCGGGCCCGCCCTCGTTGGGCGAGAGGCCGAGTTACAACAGATCTCCCCTGCGCTTGATGACTTTTCAGCAGGAACAGGCTCGGTGGTACTGCTTTCTGGACCGGCAGGAGTGGGCAAGTCCAGGTTCGCCGAAGAGATCGCAGCAAAGGCCTCAACATCTGGCGCTCAAGTGATGCGCGGCTCTGCCTACGAGTTCGAGCGACAGGTTCCATACGGGCCTTTCAGCGAGGCGCTCGACGACTTCGTGCTTGGCCTTCCTGAACAGCAAAGTCGCGGCATCATGGACGCAGCGCCGATCGACATCTTTCCTTTACTTCCGAAAACGGCTCTTCGATTTGACCGGGTGAGCCAGACAACGGAGAGCCACGACCGTCCATTCCTATTCTCGGCTATCGAGTCATTGCTCAGGTCGCTGGCGGCCTCGGCACCGGTCGTGATGATTCTCGATGACCTGCACGCAGCTGATGAATCTGCACTGGAACTGTTCCACTTCCTCGGTCGCCAATCCCGGTCGATGCCTTTGCTTCTCATCGTCACCTACCGATCTGAAGGTGAGGCCCTGAACAACAACTTTGCCCGTGCGTTAGCTGCATTGAACAGGATTGGTGTTGGCACTCGCGTCACTCTGGACTCCCTTGACGAAGAGAGTGTGAGAAGCATCGTCTCTACGATCTTGCCGGGGGATGTTCCGGACGAAATCGTCTCGGCCGTCTTCACAACTTCGGAAGGCAATCCGCTCTATGTCGAAGAGACTGTGCGGACGATGCTCGAGTCGGGATCGATATCAAGCCTCGACGAAAAATGGACTCTAGAATCGGAACTTGCAGCGGTACCTGAGACGATCAGCAGCATACTCATCGACCGAATCGAGCGGTTTGACGACCAATCGAGGCAGCTATTATCTGCCGCTGCGGTGATCGGTACCGAGACGCCGTATCCCCTTCTGCGAGCCGTTTCAGGTCTGGACGAAGACGACGTTCTTGATGCCCTGGATGTGCTGTTGCAGCGTCATATTCTCGTTGAGGCCGAAGACGGTTATCGATTCAGTCATGGGCTGCACCGCGATGTTGCATACGAGGCCATGAGCCAGGCGCGTCGCTGGAAGATCCACTACGACGTAGCGCAATCGATCATGGCGACTAAGCCTGGCAAAAACGATGAGAATGCCGAACATCTCGCGCATCACCTTCTGTCTGCGAACAAGCCTGCCGTAGCCGTTCCGTACTTGATCGCAGCCGGTCACAAGGCCGCCAGCGTGTTTGCGAATGAAGAGGCACTGAAGGCATTCAGTCGTGCGCTTGAAATCATCCAGGACGGTCCTGCGGCCGAAGACCCGCTGCTGTCAGGAAACCTGCTGGATGCGATGGGCGATGTTCAGGCCCGAATTGGCAATGCGCGAGAGAGCCTCGACCTCTACAAGCAGTCGATGATGCTGCTTGAGCCCGTCGAGCCGATGGCCGGGTTCAAGGTTCGTGGCAAGGCTGCCCTGGCCGCAATTAACGCCGAACAGGTTGAGGAGGGCGAGCAGCTTCTTGAATCGATCCTGGCCAACATAAGCCCTGAGATGCCGGACTTTGCGATCTCCCGAACATACCTGCTGCTAGCACAGATCGGGTGGCACAGCGCGGACCATTCTGGTGCGATCGAGTCTGCTGAGAAGGCGCTTGAGGCCGCTCTTTCAAGTGGCGACGATACTGAGGCGGCACGAGCTTACGAGGCGATGGCGCGCGCTTCCCCTTGTCCGCTGACCGAGCAGGTGTAGGTAGAAGATTTTCCTTCTCGGGTTCCGTTGGCAACTACCTGCAAGATAAAAACCTCGGAGCCGATATGGATGCTCCCGAACAGCTTGAGATACATCCTCTTCACAATTGGAAATCTAAGCAGGCTTAGCATGCCTAACTTTTTCTCGACGTACAGAAACCATGTCAGAGCAGCTGAGTCGAAGCACATCCATGTGGAAGCGGAGTCGATGCCGAGTGTCCTGACCACGGTGTGTTGATCGGAGAAATCGAACCGGAATGCCGATCTTTTGCCGGCGTCGCCCGGGAACACTGTTTTCTTGAACTCTCCGAACGCCTTGACAGTTTTATTCACTCCAGACTGCCTAACGGTATATTCGGAGTTCAGGTTGTCCAGAACCCATCGATTTGAAGACTCGCCGTGGACTTCGCCCAGACCCAGAAGAATAAATATGTCAACGTTCTCAACTTCGTCCAGTTCGATTGCGGATTGGCTGACCAACAGGTTGGTCACGCCGGGTGCGAGTCCTGCGCTCAGCAAGACCGTAGAACCGTGCTCCCTGGCTTTACGGTTCAACGATTCGATCTGAGTGAGCAACTCATTTGTCGCTGAGATATCTACGTAATGGATACCTCTCTCAATGCATTGCTCAACGAAGCGAGTGTCTTTCTGTTCGACACACATGACGACCAGTGAAACGTCATCGTCCAGGGCTGCGCCGACCTCATCCATAAGAGAAATATCTAGCTTCAACGGAATCAGGCGATTGTCCCTACCCTGAACAAAGTTTTGAGCCTTTTGCATGCTCCTGCCTGCAACAACCACCCGGCCAGGAAACCCTTCGCCCAGTGCAGCTGAGACTGTTTGGCCAACGCCCCCGTAACCACCCACGACCAGAATCTTGCCCTGTGGTAAGCGGGCCTTCGCCACCGGCTGTGCCGGGATTCCAGATGCCATCGTAGGAACTTCGCCGTTCACATCCAGTCCGCTGTCATTAGACCTCGTCGCCACCCGGCACTCTCCCTGTGATCAGCCTGATCAGGCCGCCGGGACCGTGCCGTTCCTCGTGCTCGACGATCAGGCCTGCCGCACTGACCGCGTCTGCAGTACGGCGGTTGATGTGCGCTCCGCCCACCCGCACGGCGATCGGGTCCCAGAGATCCATCAACCTGCCGATCACAGGACCGTCGATGCGGACATGTTCGAGCAGGTGGATGGTGCCGCCCGGCTTCACGACTCGTTTGAGTTCGCGTAGTCCGGCTGCCTGGTCCGGTACTGAGCAGTAAACAAACGTGGCAGCGGCGGCGTCAAACGAGTCGTCCGGGAAGTCCAGGCTCTCCGCGTCTCCCCCGATCACCTGGACGTCCGACTTCGATTCGCCAGTGCGCCGCCTGGACCGGTTCAGCATCTTCGAGCTCAGCTCGACGGCCGTGACAGATGCGCCCACAGGGTGATGCTGGAAGTTGACGCCAGTGCCGGGACCTATTTCGAGCACCTTGCCAGCCGGTACGTCTTTCCACAGCTTTCTGCGTAAACCGCGCACGATCAGCTTCTCCCACGGCCAGTAGAGAGTGTCGTACAGGGCGGCGCTACGGTCGTAACGCCGTCTTGTTTTCTCGGTCTGTTTGGCATCAGTGCTCATCACAAAGACTCCGCGATAGCTTCTACGGGCCGACGGGGGCGCCGATCGCCTGACCAGCCTCAACCAATGAAAGCGCGCTCTTGATCGCCTCGCCCGCGGTTTCAGCAATTTCCTTCAGCTCCGGGTTCTTGGTCAGCGTCATCATGATTCCGGGGTCCAATGCAGACACAACAGAGCCGTCTCCTTCTTCATAGACGATCAGGTTGCACGGCAGTAAAAGCCCGAGGCTTTCCTCCAACTGCAAGCCTTTGTGCGCAAGGTTTGGATTGCAGGCGCCCAGAATCACATAGCGCTTGAAATCTGCATCGATCTTTTTCTTGAGAGTCGACTTGACGTCGATTTCGGTAAGCACACCGAACCCCTGTGCCTTAAGCGCGTCGACGGTGATCTGCACCGCTTCCTCGTAGGGGAGCGACGTCTCAACGCGTATCCCGTATTCGAACGATTTCATCTGATGGTTTTCCTTTTTTATCTCGTAGTCGCATCAAATTGCTTCGGCTAAACCGGTCTACCGGTCCAGCCGTTCGCGAATCTTCTCGTATTCGGCCTCGTCGATCTCTCCGGCCGCGAAGCGTCTTGCAGCAATCTGCGGTGCGTCATCGCCTCTCTCGACGCCGGCAGGTCGATCACGCCCCCGGACAACGGCTGTGAACAGCCAGAACAGACCGCCCCAG
>JAJCYX010000017.1 GCA_029262715.1 Chloroflexota bacterium | reverse complement strand
CACTATTGATGGCGGAGCGGGGATGTAGCTGCATTCACGCAGTCCGTGAATCCCGAAAAGTTGCGGTGTCAGCCACACAGTTCTATCTGGCGAATCCGCCAGTAGTCTCACGGACTGATTGTGTGGTCAGGATGCCCGATTCCGTGGTGGAGCGACCCCATACGATTTGAACCGACCGCAACTACAGTTCAAGTATGGATATGGCCAGACTCGGTGATCTAGCCGGATTGCGATTTTTCCGCTTCGCGCAGGCGCACTCTCCTGCGATGCGTTTTCGCGCCCGAACCGTGACGCTCGCTCTCCTGGCTGCACTGGCACTTGTCGAAGGTCTATTTGCAGTCAACATCCCGATTGTGACCGGTGATGAATCTGGAACACTGACGGTCACCCCCGCATTCGCCAACTCGGGTAAGACGATCACGGTCGTCGTGGACGACGTCAGTGTCGGCACAACAGAGTTGAACGAGTTAGAGGCAACCGACTTCACCGGGAATCTGTACTCGATGCCCGCCGGGCCTGCAGCGAAGCAGCACATCTTCCGCGTCAAGAAAAGTCCGATAGCTGATCTGAACGGCGACGGCACTGTCGATAAGAGTGACATCGTCACAACTCTTACGAATGTCTCGGTCGATTGGCTCAACAAACAGACCGGCACGTTTGCAATCACGCAGTTCGCGGATACCGCATCGCCCTCCGGATTCACGGTCACCTACCGAAACGATGTCGTCGACACTACAACTGTCGAGATCCGCAGTTCATCAGACATCGATGGCTTTGTGATGACTTTATTGGAGACCGGAGCATCGACGAACATCTACACCGCCAACTTCGTCACAGGCACCGCAACCTCCACAACGAACATTGCCTCACCGACTGCGGAGTCGCGCCCGGTGATCAAGGTGGAAGATGCAGGGGTTACAACGATTGAGTATGTGGACACCGACCCCCAAACACTGGTGAGCGAGGCTGTGATCATCGACACCACACCACCTGTGCTCACGATTCAGCAGCTGCAAAATGGCGTCGCCACCAGTAACGCTCAGAACTGGGTCAGTGTCGATGTGACGGATCATGGCTCGGGTGTCCAACTCTCGGATATCACGTTCAGCCTCGATCTCGACCGGGACGGTGTCTTCGGTGAACCTGGTGAGGTCCTTCCCGCTTCGACCGATTTTTCATCGAACATCAACAATGGATGGGCGGCATTCACTCTGTTGACCAGCATGTCCGACGGCACTGTCAACTGGTTTGCCACTGCAACTGATATTGCAGGCAACACCGCTCGTACCGATTCTGCTGCTGCCGTTGGAGATCAGGATCACACGTTTGAGATCGATACGGCTCCACCGTCGGTCACCGGAGTATTTCTTGGTGACGACTACGACGATGTCAACGACCTCGCAATAACGAACCAGCAGAATCAGATTCGAGTTAACTTCAGTGAGCCAGTCGATCCAGAGTCTGTCGTTCCCGGCAGGTTCCTATTTGGCAATATTCCGGCCAAGACAGCGGTTGTCTACACCGATCTACCAGATGTTGTATTTCTTGAGTATGAGGTGTTGCCGAGCATCGCTGAGCCAATCCAGGTTCTGGCTGGTGCAGTGACCGATCTGTTGGGTTTGAACTCGGATAAAATCGTGTTCCAGGTAATAGACCGGCTTGGGCCGACGCTCGAAGTAATATTTGACACCGTCATCACTCGAGACAGGTTGACGATCACCTCGCGGTCTCCAGAGAAGCTTGCGGCAGCACCGACGGTGGAGATCAACGGAGTCACCTTCGGAGCGATGACCCCGACAGAACTACCGCTTGAGTGGTCCATCGAGATCGACGATGACCTATTGACCGGTGCGGCGGCTGGAGATGGCGTTAAGAACGTTGAAATAGCCGGGTTCGACCGTATTGGCAACCGCGCACACGGTGGCGTGCGCAGGGAAGAGCCGAGTTGGCCTCTCGATGCGCATCTGTTCGAGCTCGACCGTCTCATCAAGGTACCCATAATCCTACCAGCAGCCAACGACGTCGTTACGGTGATCGATCCAGTGATAACGGTTTCGTATGCGGAAGAGGCGTCTGAGTACACTGGGGACACACATGGCTCGGTAACCGTTGTGAGCGCAAAGCTTGACGGGTTCGATGTGACCGCCCAGATGAAGGCAACTACTACCAGCTCCTGGACCTATCAACCCGGTTCGCTGACCGAGGGTACTCACGAGTTCACTATCCAGTCTCGTGACGATGCAGGAAATTTGCATGCGTCGCCAGTTCTGCGTTTCGTGGTTGAGCCTCCCGCAACACCTACACCTGTGCCGACCGAGATTGCGATTGTCGAACCCACTGTCCCTGTTGAGGGACCGGGTGAGACGCCGCCGCCCGAGTTGATCGGTTCACCAACTCCAGTTCCCACTGTAGACCCAGCTGAGCCGACCGTTGAGCCAGCGCCGACACCTGACCTGGCGGTCACACCTGTGGTTGATCCTGAACCTACGGTTGCGCCGACACCTGAGCCAACCGAGACGCCAGACCCGGATGCAGCGCCGACACCGACGTCGGAGGTTGATGTTGAAGCGACAGTTCAGGCGATCAGGGATGGCGATGGTTCGGATGGCGACACTGATCCAGTGGGCAACGGTGAAGAGGAACCTGCCTACACGATTTACGGCTGCGGGTTGCCGTTGGCGAACTCCGGATCGGCGGGTGGTGACTACTCACTGATTGGGCTGGGCATGATCGGATTAGTTGTGCTGGCTAGACGAAAACGGTCTACCGAGGACGGCGACGATTCGTAGGCATCATGCTGCGATTTCGCCCAACGACCGTGTCTGATGGTCAGAAGGCTGCGGCTTTCATCGCTAAATTCTGGCGGCTGGCCTGACGCGGCTAGCTACCCATGCTCGAGAGCCTTCTTAACTGCCCTCAGTTGTGCTGGCATCTTCGCGTTCGATTCCCACGTCTGATCAACACCTTCCAATGCAGGTTCACCGGTGACCGAGATGTGGATCAGTGCCGGCCCCGGTTGATTCATGATCCGCGGCAACTCGGATGCCAGGTCTTCGGCGTCCGCAAACGTGCTGGCGCTGGCGTATCCCGATGCAAGCGCCATAGCAGGGTAGTCGACCTTCGGATTTGGCAGCGGTTGACCGCCGGTAACTGCATAGATGCCGTTATCGAACACAAAGTGATACAGGTTCGCAGGCCGCTGACCGGCGATCGTCACGAGACTTCCAAGGTTCATGAGCAGCGAACCATCGCCATCCAGCACGATGACCGGCCTGTCTGGCACGCCAATTGCGACGCCAAGCGCAACCGAAGATGCCTTGCTCATGCCGTTCGCGATGCCAATATCCAGATCAGGACGTCCGCTGGCCGTGTACCAGTATTTCGTCTGCGTCATGGTCGTCACGCAAACGGCATCGTTTCGTTCCCGGTTTATGACTTCAATGGCGTCGGTGTAGCTGATCATTCCTTTGCGTACTCCGTGCCGATCAGGACAGCCACAGGCTGACTGCTTTTTTTCGCACGCTCGAACGCTAACGGCACAACGTCGAGATCATCATCACCCTCGACTGTGTAGTACTCGACTCCCCACAGGTGCAGATATGGCTCAAGTATCCGCGCTGCGCTGTCTGGCGTGTCGCTATGGCGTGTGTAGCCGCGGTAACCGATGAACATCACGAGTGGGAGGTCGATACCGATAGCTAGACCTCGTAGCGCGTCTCCCGACTCGAACAGTCCCGCATTCTGGATTGAGATGACGGGTCGTTGGCCGGCGACCCAGAGCCCGGCTGCGATCGGGATGGCTTCTCCTTCCCGAGAAACAGGAATCACATGAATCGAGGGCTCGGCTGTTAGTCGATCGTACATGTGGCGCGTCTCGGAGTCAGGCAGCGTGACCATGTGCGTAACACCCTGCTGAACGAGTTGCTCAACGACTTTGGCTGGATGAAGGATGCCGGTGATCATGGTTCTGTTCCGCTGGGGATGCGATCCGTACAGGACTAGGCTGAATGTGCTGAGTTTC
>JAJCYX010000016.1 GCA_029262715.1 Chloroflexota bacterium | reverse complement strand
TAGTTCGCAAGTGAGATCGGCGTTGGTCGAATCTGTGTCACGGCTGAGGAAGAAAATGATGGCGCCGATAGAAGCAAACAGGGCGATGGATGCGAGCACGGAAGCTGTAAACCGAAGCCACCGCAAGCCGAATGTCCGAACCTTTACCGCACGTTCCCTCCCATCCTGGGCCATCTGCTCTATCTGAGGGCGGGCCTGTTCGTATCTCTGGCGGGTGTCGGTTCTGAACTCGGCTACTTCTTCCCTGGCGCGCTCGGCTACTTCGCTGGAAGTCTGGCGTGTTTTGTCTCGCCATTCCTCGCCTTTTGTCTTGTTCCATCGACGTAGAGATGAACGAAGGAGCCTGTAGCGGCGTCGAGGCACGATGCGCATCCACTTGAGAAATCTCTGCCATGCACCATGACGAATTTCGGTTTCGTTTTGGCTATTCATCTACTTCTACTTCAACCACCCAGAATCGTTGCTGGAAGCCATTCGTAAACACGCAGTTCTATCCGATTCTATTTGGTAATCGTCAGTTGGTATGTCCGCTTAGTGGTCCGCTTCTATGGGGCGTGTGGACTATTAGCACTCAAATACAAAAAGAGCCCCGGCACGATGCCGGGGCTTGTTGCCGTTCTGATATCAGGAGAACTGGTCAGCCTAAGCTGCGTCCTTCTCTTCTCTCGTGTTCTCGCTGAGGCCCATGCGTACTCGTAACAAGCCCATTTCACTCTCGAATGTCACCTGGATCTGTTTCGGCACGCCGACTGTCAGCGTTGCGCCTACCGGCTCCAGGATCACTGGAGGGCTGATGTCGCATGGGTAACCGGAAGCTGCCAGCTGAGTTGCTGCGTTCCCTGTGATTACGTTTGCGATTTCACCCAGAGCGGAGAGAGCCATCGGGTCGCGAGCTTCGAAGTCTTCACCGACCATCCGCTTGATGATGTCCTTGACCAGTGGCTCAGAGAATCCGTAGAGAACGTTTCCCTCCAACTTGCCGCTGATTCCGATGATTGCGGTTACATCATCCGTTGTGTACTGGTGCGACACTGCTTCGGCGTTCTTGATCTTCAGCGGGCAGTTGAATTCCTTCTGCCAAACCATCTGTGCGGGTGTCAGGAACGGGTTCACATACTCTTGCTTCATCTACGGTTCCTCTGCAGGTCAACAATGGGAGTGGGAAGGTGGAAATTCGTCCCAAACGGCTGGCCAATGTGGCTGGCGTCAGGCCGATCATGGCGTTCTATCAACGGTTACTACGTTCGCAGTCTAGTGACAGATTAGTCTCAGTTTCATCAGGGATTCCACCTAAACAGCGTCCGTAGCATGACGCCAAGCAGTGGGGAGAAACTGACGGCGTTGTGGTTCAGCAATGACGGGTCAGATGGCCGAGTTCACTGCGTTTCGGAGGCCAATAGTCGGAATTACCCATGATTACTGACGCTATCGGCTGACCGATGTGGTGTCGGTATTGCTAGCTTCTGTATCAACGGGTCGTATAGTCGCCCCTGAATCATTAGCGCTCGCTGGCACATGCGCCGCGCGAGCATATAGAGATGCGAGATGGCACAGTCATCAGATGCGGTTCCGTTTGAGACGGACGATGAGCAGGTTGAATCGCAGACTCCAGACAGCACCTGCCCCGAGTGCGGCACCGAGTCGGTCATCAGTTACATCGACCGGTATTCAGGATATGAGTACTGTACGAGCTGCGACTGGTCTGACGAGGACGCTGACGACTCTTCAACAAGAGAGCCGATCACTCGCCGCGATCGCGAGTCTAGGGCAAGCTGAAGCGGGACCCTCATTGAGTGTCCCGCTTTGTGTTGATGGTCTTTTGCCGTTGCGGTGTTATCCGCCTAAGCGCTGACCGTTGCGACTGCATTTGCCTTTTCGAGGGTTCCTGTCGTGACGTCGTAGACGTATCCGGTGGCCGTTACTCCTGGGCCTATCTGAGGTGCCGATTCCAGCAACACTGCGTCTGCTGCCGCGCTTCCGTTGGGGTCTGTAATGACCATCTCCTGGATGACCGAAGGATCACGGTTGATTCGGTGTGCCAGAGATTGCTGAAGCTGCGGGTTTGCGAAGCGAGATACTCCGCAGTCGTTATGGTGAACGACCGCTACATTGACTCGATTCCCGTTGCCGATCTTCTGGGCCAGCGTGTCGAGTATCGCCACAGACTCGATGATCGAATCATTGACCCTGCCGCCAATGTTTCTGAGAACAACAACCTCACCGGGTCCGAGTCCGAGGAAGTGCGCAGGGTCTACCCTTGCATCAGCACAGGTCAGAACGACCGTCATGAAGGCTGGCATTATCTGCAAAGATGCGTGCTGAAAATCTTCCGAGTACTCGACATTGCGTTCAATCAACTGTTCAAAGGCGTTCATTTGAGGTCTCCCTGCTGGCTGCTTAATCGACTGTGCTATATAAATTATAGTAAATACTATATAATGTCAAGTATAGAACCTGAAAGTCGTGTCGGAACCTGTTTCGAACGCTCTCAGGGCCGACTGAAACTGATCTCGGTGGTACACGAATGACTACAGAAAAGAAGACTCCTCTGAAAACGCCACGTAGCTACAGACTCCTGTGTCCTATCGCTCGTGGGCTGGACCGGGTCGGTGACCGGTGGACGCTGCTGCTGTTGCGTGATCTCCACGCAGGCCCGGCTCGCTTTTCCGACCTGCAGTCGAGCCTCCAGGGCATGGCACCGAACCTGCTTACCGAGCGGTTGCGCGCGCTGGAGTCAGACGGACTGATCAGGCGTAAGGACGCTGGCTACAACGTGAACGTGTATGAGTTGACTCCGCTGGGGGCATCGACAGGTTCGCTGCTATTCGAGTTGGCGAAGTTCGGCTCTCAGTTTCCACCGGCCGAGGAGCTGGCGCAGTCGGGTAATTTGAGGTTGATTGCGGTGACACTGAAGATGGCACTTGCCTCTGCGGTTGCCAGCGCAATTTCCGGTTCTGGCAGTTTGGAGAGTTTGGCTGTCGAGCTTCGTGTTGATGGCGAACCGTTCGACATTAAGGTTTTGGAAGGAAATGTCAGCGTTCTCTACAAACATTCCGAAGAACCGGAGGCTGTGATCTCTACGAGCTACGAGCCGTTGGTCGCTGTTGGTGATGGGCGGATGACGGGTGAGGAGCTGTTCAGCAAGCACGTCAAGATCGTTGAGGGCTCTGCTGAGAAGGCTATTCGGCTTTTCGAGTTGTTGAACACTGGCTTCGGAGCCCCAGGTTAGCCTCGCAGCGCCCGCAGTTCGAGAACGTCAAAATGACCTGGCGGTAACCGCGCTGCGGCCTTTGAAAGTGCGATGAACGCTCTGTGTGGCCCACCATAATCACTCAAAAAGCGGCTTCGATTTAACGCTTTCGTTCATCCTGGAATCACAGCGCGCCAGTTTGGAAAAAGCCAATTGCGACGGTTGAACCGATTGCGTGTATACATCCGCATCTTGGCCGTGATCCTTTTGTTGACACTTTATTAACCACTCGACCGGCAGGTTTTCATACAGGTCTACAGTTCCTCGGTTATCGTTCCACACCGGCGGTAGTGAAGTGACGTTGTCGCAACATTGCCGTGCACGTTCGATGGGTCGGCGGTTGCTTACAGTGACCATCGGCACTGGCGGAGATAACAGACAGGTAACTGAAAGCACGCTGTGCGTTCAGTGCGGCAGCCTGCAAGTTTTCATCACACATAGATATTAAGGCAGCTACAGACGCTGAATCCCGGCCCAGCAAAGCTGTGTACTGCCACCATCGTGAGAGGTTATGCGGAAGCGGAACTTTCACTCGATGGGATCAGAGGATCGGCTCTGTGTTCACGAAGGGCTTCGTAAGTTTCAGGCCGTTGCAGTTGAGTTCGAGCCGATCGTTCATCTATCAAACCACTTTAGACCTGAGGTTCCTGCGTACGTTCAAACACTGACCTGAAAACACAATTGCCGGAGTCATGTCGCATGCGGCGTAACCCCTGATCCGTTTTCAGGTGAATAGTTTCGAGCCAATCCCGAGAATCGTTGAGTCTGTGAGGCCGAAGATGACGAGTTGGTACGTAGCAAAAAGCAAGCCGAGAAAGTCCAAGCTGCTTATTGAGAGCTTGAGCCGGTGGGGCGTAGAGACCTACTACCCTGAAATTCGCCAGCGCGGCGGGACCGACGGCAAGCTGGAAGCGCTTTTTAACACCTACGTCTTCTGCAAGTTCGATCCCAGGTCTCCCGAATGGCAGGCCATTCGCTGGGCACCCGGTCTTTCATATTTCCTGGCCGAAGCCGGTTCTCTCGCTGTGATGCCTGAGCCGGTGATCGAGTTCCTGAAGCAGAAAACCCTGCGCTGGAACGAAGGAACGGTTTCGAAGCGCTTCAACCAGGGTGACGCCGTTGCGATTGTCGACGGTCCGCTTGCCGGTTTCGAAGCTGTATTTAACGGATATCTCTCTTCACGTGACCGTTGTCTTGTCCTGTTGAACTCGGTGTCAGGCATCTCGTCTGTCGAGATCTCTGACCTGGATATAGAAACGGCGGAAGGTTCCTGGCGTCGACGCTTCGGTTTCGAAGCCAGCCAGGCTTAGTTCCGCTCGCAATTTCGGCTGCTTTGTGCGGCCTGCAGTAACTCCTGGTTGCATCGGAGTGCGGCAGCCTGCCCGGTTTTTCATCAACTGCATAGCGCACGTTTGAGCTGACGCTCATCCCTGTTGGTCCATAGCCAGCAACTTCGTCCCAATAGCCGACTCCTGGCCGCTCATTTCTTATCAGCGACCACCTTCTGCGAACCGTTTTTGCACGATTGAACTGAAAGTGACTACTGAATGCAAAAAGCTCTTGTAACTGGTGGAGCAGGATTCATCGGCTCCCACATTGTGCGTCGTCTTCTTGGCGACGGGTTTGCAGTGACGGTGCTTGATGATTTCAGCACAGGCGATTCAACCAACCTGCGTGAGATCGCCAACGATATTGAACTGGTTGAAGGCGACATCCGGGATAGCGCTGTGGTTGGACGAGCGGTCAAGGGTGCTGATGTTGTGTTTCACGAGGCGGCGCTCGGCTCTGTTTCGCGTTCGGTCGAAGACCCGATCTTGAGCAATGATGTCAATGTGAACGGTACGCTGAACGTTCTGGTTTCTGCCAGGGACGCCGGTGTAAAGCGGCTTGTGTACGCATCTTCG
>JAJCYX010000015.1 GCA_029262715.1 Chloroflexota bacterium | reverse complement strand
CGTGGCGCTGGTTGTGGCGGGATCTGTAGTCATTTAAATATTTCAGTTACCGGCGAGGAATGACATTAGTTCAGAGAACAGTAGGTCGAATCCACCAAGGAACAGTCCAAATGCTGTCGATACGATAAGGACGAGAACGGTAAGCCGTGTCGCCTCTTGCCGGGAAGGCCAGGTGACCCTTCGTAGCTCACCCCACACCTCACCGAAGAAGCTGACAATAGAAAAACGCGATCCCGGATTCAATCCGACTGAGCGCGGAGTCTTTGGTCGGGACGGGTTACGAGTGGGGTTGCGAGCCATCTCGGTTACCTTTTCTCCCTGAAGTCCCGCCTGGCTCTGCAGCGCGGGCAAAACTTGGTCAGGGTAATGCGGTCAGGGCTATTTCGACGGTTTTTCTCGCTGTGGTATGAGTACTTTTTGCACTCACCACACTCAAGACTAATTATCGTGCGTATTGCGTTTTTTTTCGCCATCTCTGACTATCTCTACGCCTTAACCATGACGCCTGGCTCTTCTTTTAGAACCAACCCGGTAAGTACTTCGGCCAACTTGTTTAACGGTGGGTGCAAGACTGAGCCTGCACCCACCGAAATCATTTCAACTTATTCGACGATTGAGGTTACAACACCTGAGCCGACTGTCCTACCACCCTCTCGGATAGCGAACCGGATGCCCTCTTCAAGAGCCACCGGGTACATCAGCTCGATGTCCATCTCAGTGTTGTCTCCGGGCATGACCATCTCAGTGCCCTCGGCAAGCTTGATCGACCCCGTCACGTCCGTGGTCCTGATGTAGAACTGTGGGCGGTATCCGGAGAAGAACGGCGTGTGCCGTCCACCTTCGTCCTTCGTTAGCACGTACACCTGCGCCTTCGCCTTGGTGTGCGGCGTGATGGAACCAGGCTTCGAAAGCACTGCACCACGAGAGATGTCCTCTCGCTCAACACCTCGCAGCAGGACGCCAACTGCGTCTCCGGGCTGCCCATCCTCAAGTGTCTTGTGGAACATCTCAACACCGGTTACAACGGATTTCGTATTTGATCCGAAGCCAACGATGTCGATCTCTTCTCCGACCTTGACGACTCCACGCTCGATACGACCGGTTGCAACCGTGCCACGGCCCTTAATGCCGAACACGTCTTCAACAGGCATAAGAAACGGCAGGTCAACCGGGCGTTCTGGAACCGGGATGTAGCTGTCAACAGCTGCCATCAGTTCATGAATCGCCTTGACCCACTTGTTGTCCGGGTCTGTCGCATTTTCTAGCGCCTGGAGAGCGCTCACCTTGATGACCGGAATCTCGTCACCGGGGAAGCCGTAGTTCGAGAGAAGCTCTCGAATCTCCAGCTCAACCAGCTCAAGCAACTCTTCGTCGTCCATCATGTCGCACTTGTTCATGGCAACAACCATGGACGGTACGTTCACCTGGTGGGCGAGCAGAATGTGCTCTCGGGTCTGAGGCATTGGGCCATCTGGAGCTGCGACCACAAGGATCGCACCGTCCATCTGGGCAGCGCCTGTAATCATGTTCTTGATGTAGTCAGCGTGACCCGGGCAGTCAACGTGAGCATAGTGCCGGGTCTCTGTCTCATACTCTGTGTGCGACGTTGCGATCGTGACACCGCGCTCACGCTCTTCAGGAGCGCTGTCAATCTCATCGAACGCCTTCGCCGTTACGTTCGGGTTCCCTTGTGCAAGAACCGTGCTGATTGCAGCGGTTAGCGTTGTCTTACCATGGTCAACGTGACCAATAGTTCCAACGTTTACATGCGGCTTTGATCGGTCAAATATTTTCTTCGCCATTTTTCCCGCGGCCTCCCAGGAGGGATGAACTTACTTCGTCTTCGATAGCAGATTTCTCTGGTGAGATGGAGCCCACACCGAGGATTGAACTCGGGACCTCGTTCTTACCAAGAACGCGCTCTACCACTGAGCTATGTGGGCCAGAGCACGCCTCGCGGACTCGATCCTGTTCACTGCGCTGGTGCAGGGGGCAGGATTCGAACCTGCGAAGCCATAGGCAACAGATTTACAGTCTGCCGGGTTTAACCACTCCCCAACCCCTGCCCAAACGGTGATTCTACCACAGGGACGTGATTCTTAACCACATTCCACGACGCAATTCGTCGCCAGTTGAATCCTAGTTTGCACTCACGTTGCTGAACTGGGTTGAAAATGGAGCCCCGGGAGGGATTTGAACCCTCGACCTACCGATTACAAATCGGTTGCGCTAGCCACTGCGCCACCGGGGCAACTTGTCCATCGTATTGAGCAGAAGTTACCCGCGTCAATCGCACTGGCCCGCAGGTCTTGGCAGTTGAGACTTCTGGTTGGCCGTCTGGCCCAGCATTTGGGGTGGCGGCCACACGGGAATTTGCCGAGAGTTCGGTACGATTCAGGCGGTACGCGTCAGGCCCTGGACTTCGTAGAAGCTGTCCAATTCCTGAGCTGATGAGAGCCGTATGACAGGCGTGGCGGCGGGCAATAGATTGGTCAGTCGTTCCCGGCGTTGCTGGTAGGTCTTGCGGTGAGTCAACCAGTACATCCACAGCGAATCGGTGCTGAATAACTTCCGCCAGCTTTCCGTGTTGTCGCCGCAGATCTTACTTTTGTCTTTGGCTCGCTTGAACGAGCGGGTGAGCATTCGCCAAAACATAACTCGCCACGGCAGATCAAGCCAGACAACCATGTCTGCCTGTCCAAGAACAAGACCGCCAAGCCGAGACCAGTAGTGGCCGTCTGCTATCCAACCATCGGGCGCATCAGCAATGGCTGCGTTTACCTTTTCAGTCAGCTCTTCTGCTGAACTTTCCACCCAGTTCGGATTCCAGAAAAGCGCGTCCAGCTCGATGAACGTGAGACCGGTTTTCTCTGCCAGAGCCTTCGACAGTGTTGATTTGCCGCCGTTGCCGACGACCGATATTCGCTGGCCTAGCAGGCTGTTCATTGGCACGATGTTCAGGTCGGTGTCTGTGAACCGTGCGTTCTCGGTCATGCTTATGGTTCCCGCTTTTGGCCCAGTTTTTTCCGTGCTGCCTCAGTCGCCTGATCAATAATATCTCGTAGCGGCAGGCCGGTTCGCATCGCAATTTCTCGGCAGTCTTCATACTCCGGGTGAACGCCAGCGACCTCGCCATCTAGCCGTTTTATCTTCACGGCGATCTCCGCATCTTCGATAGAGACACGGATCACCTCCCGATCAGCGACGTACCTTTCGGCAGCCCTGCGCCGGACTCCCAGGGTCGTCGATTCTCGCAGGATGAGTCGGGAGAGTTCCCTTTCTTGATTTGGACGGCACAGTGTAGACAACATCACAGCCGGGCGGCCTTTTTTCATTTGGATTGGCGTAAACCAGGCGTCCAACGCTCCCACCTCCATCAACCTTTCCTGAAGATAGCCCAGCGCCTCGCCGGTCATGTCATCAATGTTTGTTTCCAGTAGGACGAGATCGGTGTCGATGGGTAGCCCGTTCGCCTGCTGTCCACTTGCGTCACCTATCCATAGCCCGACGACGTTGGGGAACTGTTCCGGATCGCGATTACCTGCGCCATAGCCTGTTGTTCCTGCATTGAGCGAGACAGGATCGAACGATGCGATGATTGAAATGAGTGCAGCGCCAGTTGGAGTGACCGCTTCACCGACTGGCCCGTGAATACCACCTGCGCGGACCGGCACTCCGCTAATTCGATATATCGCAGCCGTTGCGGCAGCGGTTGCTGCCATCACTCCGTGGCTGCTTTTGGATGTGCCTGAAGACAGAGGGAACGGCGACGCATATACCTTATCGACCCCGAGGAGTTCCAGTCCGGCGATGACTCCTACGATATCTACCAGGGTGTCGACGGTT
>JAJCYX010000014.1 GCA_029262715.1 Chloroflexota bacterium | reverse complement strand
AAGTCGTACACCGAATGGGCTGACGAGGCAGTGGAACGTGTTGGTGCTGTCAAGGAGGCAGTCGGGAAGGGTGTGGACATCTGCGTGGAGATCCATCGACAGATGAATCCTGCCGAATCGATCTGGCTCGGGCGACGCCTGGAGCAGTTCAATCCGTTCTTCTACGAGGACCCGATGCTGCCTGATAGTCCGGCTATCATGGCTGAGGTGAAAGAGCAGTGCAATATCCCCATTGCAACGGGCGAGCGTTTCACAACCATCTTCGAATACCAGCAATTGCTCGAAGCGAAGGCAACCTCCTATATCCGGCCCGACCTGTGCCTCTGCGGTGGGCTGTCAGGCTGTAAAAAGGTCGCGGCTATGGCCGAAGCGCAACACATCAAGGTGATCCCGCACAACCCACTTTCACCTGTCAGCACAGCGGCCTGCGTACAACTCGATGCATCCATTCCGAACTTCGCACTACAGGAGTACACGGGAGAGTCCGAGCCACCTAAGAGTGACCTCCTCGTGAAACCGCTTGAACTGAAGGATGGGTACCTCACGGTTCCAGAAGGTCCGGGACTTGGCATCGAGCTAAATGAAGCAGCCCTGGCCGATCCGGAGAATCCTAAAGTGCTGGACACACCTATTGGATTCGATGGCTCTGTGCAGGACCGGTAAGCCGTCGTCTACACCAGATAGCCTCAAGCAAGCTGGTCTGCGGCCTGTGCTTATTCGACGCGCCGTTTCGAAACGGCTCCGCAGACTCCAGAAAGTTATGCTGGATTTATACGCCAACCCATAAGCACACCGAAATCCTGCTACCCGTATACCCCGTTCCAAGCCCTTAGCAATTAGTTTGAAATGAGTACATCTGTAATTTGAAACGCACCGGACGCATGCGCGCGTATGCGCTTTCTGCCGCTGCCAGGTGATTTGAACTATTTGTGATTGTTTCGAAAGGCGATTGGAATGAAGCTGTTCGCGAAGCGAATTGCCGTCGGTGCCGGCACACTCGTGTTTGCAACCGTGATCGCTTGTACCGGCAACGCCGAAGGTAGCAAGCCGCCCACTCTCTCACCAGACGTATTCGCACCGATTCCGACGCCACGGCCGTTCGGCCTGACACCGACACCAACTTCGACCCCGTTTGTGGTCCCAATCCCAACGGCTGCCGTGTTCCCGACGGTCGCCGATCCGACAGCGCAAGAGCCGACGGCTACGCCATCCGCAACGATAGGTGCGCCGGGACCTGAACCAACAGCTGTTCCGACACCAGTGCCAGCTCCAACCGTTCAGCCAACTCCGGTTCCAGTGCCGACCGCTACTCCACCAACAGGGCCGACGGCGACACCTGAACCTACCGCTACCCCCGCCCCTACGGCGACTCCAACCCCCGCACCGATCGAGGTTGCACCGGGCAACCTGATTTTTCTACTGGAAGAGAGCACAATCTTACTCGACCCGGACAACGCCGCACCAGAATTTGTATCCACGGGCGCTAATGTAGCGAACTTCTCTGCGACTGCTCTATTCGACAACCCGATTAATGGAACCTTTCGAGACTTCAGCTACGGAGTGAAGTTCCGTGATTCCGGTGATCTGTATCACGTTGTCTCCATAAACAGCGCGGGTGAAGTCCGTTACCTCGAAGGCATTCAAGGGGAAGACGGACAGCAAGATTCATTCACACTCGTACAGAGCTTCGATTACGACGATGTAGCAACCAGTGGGTCCGGGGCAAATTCTTTGCATCTCACGGTCATTGATGAGCAGGCTTGGCTGTTCGTAAATGATGAATATGTCGCCGAGTTCACAGTCGGCGGATCCGAGATCTCGAGCGATGTCCAGTTTGTCGCCGAACTTGAGAACGAAACTCAGATTGACGGCGTGATCATCGCGCTGACGAGACCTGAAGTCAGAGCCGGTGAAATAGCAGTCTCAATACCATCGGAAAAGATGATCAAAGAGTCGGGCGAAATCACTCGCACTGGATCAACAGGTACAACCAAAGACTTCATGATCGAAGCGGATTTCGTTTCCGGATACGAGCGAATTCTCGGTAAATGGAGCGTGGGGTTTGAGTTCGTTGAGCCGCTTAGCGACACTACCCATTGGGTGATGATCAACAATTCAAAGAGTTGGCAGCACTTTCGACGGGTAGGTCAGAATGGACCGATCGAAGAGGTCGATTCTGCGATTTACAGTGGCATTTTGCGGGAACGTGGTGATCTAAACACGATGCGAATGCTCAGCCAAAACGACACGCAACAGCTGTTCATCAACGGAACCTTCATCACATCTCTCAACATTCAACTTGAGCAGATTCCGGTTCAGATGTCAGCCGTCTCCGGGTTTGCAGCCGATGACCAGTTGCCAGGGTTTCCAACCGAAATCCAGAACTACACCGCATGGACGTTTGGAATCTAGTCGCATAGCCGGTTAACCGGAAACGGCTAGCCTTGGTTGTCGTACTAGAATGCCGCTGAACTGCGGGCTGTCTGGCCCGCGCAAGCCCATTGCGAGCGGCAAAGCTGATATGCGACTAGCTTCGTGGAACCATCGACAGATTCTCTTGACGAGTTCACTTGTAGTCATTGCGCTCTTGGCAGCTTGCGGTTCCGGCAAGGACGAGCCGAACACTCTGGGTCCCACGACACCCCCTGCACCGACACAACCGGTGCCAACAGTTGCAGCAACTATTGCGCCGATTCCCACCGTAACGGAGCCAGTTTCCCCAACCCCGGCTGTTTCAGTGCCAGTTCCAACCACGATAGGCGAGCACCCCACACCAATCACGCCTTCGGTTACCAGTGCTCCTGCGGCTTCACCAACCTCCGGACCTACTCCAGAACCCGACAACACGCCAGCCCCGCCCGCTACTCCTCTGGCCTTTGAGAGCGGACATGAACTTGTAAATGAAAAACTCGGAGTCCTTCAGCTGCGCCCAGGGCTTGGCGTTGCTTCGGAATATTCTCCCGGAGTGAGCGGTGCAAATTTCCGAATTCAAGTCGAGTTTTCAAATCCGTTCCATCCAGAATTCTCACCCTGGAACTACGGAGTGAAATTTCGGAACGACGGCCAAACATTCCAGATGTTCATGTTCGATCAGCGAGGCAATCTGAATCAGATCAACGGAAACGGATCCGAGTTGGAAATTGTTCGAACGGTAGCTGTCCCCAACATGCTGACTGGTGGTGGAGACCGAAACGGTTTTACGTTCCTGGTCATCGAAGACAAAGCATTCATACTTCTCGAACAGGCACTGATAGGTGTGTTCAATGTCTCTGAGCCAGGTCGAGTCGGTGATATATCGCTGGTGACTGACGTATTCAATCAAACGGTTGTAGTAGGCGCGAATACTGAGTTCTTCGGCCTCGTTATCAATAGCGCCGGATTGGCCGGGTTCACCGAGTCTGGTGAACTCGAGAGTCAGCAACCATTTCAGCCGGCAACAGGCGATGCCAGTTTGCCAAGCTCTGCAAGCTACACAAGGGTCAACTTCGTTTCGCCTTTCAATGCGTTCTCAGGTGACTTCAGCTACGGCCTGGCGTTCAGGAACGAGGAGCTAGGAATCGACAACTGGTTGATCCTTGACGATTCAAAGGTCTGGCGACACATCTTGAGCGACACCACTGGCACTCAAACCGTCCAGGGAACTGGAATTGCAGATCAGCTACAAACAGGGGCAGGCGATGCGAATCTTATTGAGCTACTTAGTACAGGCAAGCAACATAAGGTGTATCTAAACGGCAAGTTCCTAGCCAATCTGGTCTTCCAGCCAGGCGATTTCCCGTTCACTATCGCACCAATGGTCGCCTTCGAAACTGACCATCAAACTGGTGGAATGGCGACTCAGTTCACCAACTTCACCGTCTGGTCATTCGAGGATTGAATTCCGGCCAAGCCACCTTCGACTTGGCTCTCACTGGAGTGGATCGAGTTGGTGATGCTGCAGTTGTGAACATTCAAGCAGCCTGCGTGGTGAAGAATCCATTCTGCATAGAATAGATTTGTGCGGTCCTGTTCACAGCACGTTGACCGACTGACCTGCCAGTACTATTCTCGGCACATAAGTTGTACAAGCGGCGGTAGCTCAGCTGGCAGAGCATCTGCTTCCCAAGCAGAATGTCGTGGGTTCGAATCCCATCCGCCGCTCCATATTGAACCTGAACTGAGGCCGGGCATGTTGCCTGGCCTCATGTTTTATGCGAATGGCAGCAGAAATGGCAGCAACCCAACTCCGCGGAGGACGGTTGAGAATATGTTTACTTACCAAGTTAGGCCGCGCGTATTCAAACTCGCTGAAGGCCAAACCCTGAGTTTTCCAAACTCCGTTGATCTGTTAATTGAGTTTGGGGCGAAGCAGTCCTTCGGCATGGGTGGTACCAAAGGTCGGACCGCCGTGTTTGATTCGAAGGCAAGCATCTTGTTCAACGGCAACACTGGAGAACACTTCGTAGAGTCCGTTCCACCGCTTGACCCCCTTGAGGTAAACATCGAAGAACCGGATCGTAAGTGGGAACTCAGAGGGAACAAGCTACAGATCCATCTGGCGCAATGTGACTCGAACGTTGAATTGACGTCATTTATCGAGTCAATGTTCTTTGGCTTCCCACTTCTGCTGAGTGTTGAATTCGCTGACCCACCCGTAATATCTCGAATCAGTGGTACCGTTGGAGACGTCGCATTTGCATGGGAACTTGCGGGATTTCGATTTGGCTTTTCCCTAGTCTCCCAACAATTGCAGGAAGAAAGGTTTATTGAATCCTTCACCCGTTTCTCCGTCTTGAGCGTGCCGGAACACCAAAGGCTCCGCGGCGCGCTCCACTACTTTCATGTTGCCTGCCGACTCGCCCGGGCAGGACACTCACCATGGGAATTCTTAGCTGAAGTCATACTGAACCTTAGCAAGACACTTGAATCCCTATTTCCCGGAGATAGTCGTGACGGAATACGCACCGGACTTATCACTCTCGGATATACAAAATCCGAGATTGAGCGCGACTTTATTCCCGTCACTCTTATGCGTGATGCAGTCAGCGTGGCACATGTGGATCTGCGACTGTACAAACTCGAAGATCTTCAGACGTTGCACGCGTATGCAGATGCAGCAGAACAAGTCTTACGAAAGATGCTCAGCAAAATGCTTTCTGGACTCGCAGATGGATCATTCAAGTTGGAGCCGCACGAGGGTCGCCCGGTAGAAAAGGACACATTGAAAATAATCGAGACGATGAGAAAAAACCTCTCAGACGCTCAGCAGGCCACCTAACCCGGATCCAATCTTTAGGTGACTGAGTGTGGCTCAAAGAGATCGTCAACAAGATTGATAAAGGGGGCACCGGGGGTACTTCTTAGCCGTTTCGAGCAACGGTGAGTAATAGTACCCACCTCTGAGTATTTCGACGAAACTTGCGACTTCTTTGTAAACCTACATGTATTTCGGCAGATCCACGGATAAGTGGATCAGTTCCATCATCAGGATTATCGCTGACTAGAGTTTCGCTGCTACGTTCCAAAATCGCGGAGAAACCATGGACTTGGGGTCATTGGGATCGATTTTTGCAGTTTCGAGACAGAACAAAGCATTTTCAGCGAACCTAGGCGGTTACCAAAATATGCATGTCACTGGATTTGGGTACCGAAAAGCTGCTCGTCAACGTAGAACGGATGGCAATTGGGGAATGCTTCGTTTCACGCAAGTTCAATCTTCATCCTTTCAACGGCTTCAACCTAAAGAACATGTGCTTGTTAGGAGATGGTGGGAACCAATAAGCAACCGGCAAAGATCGAGCAACGTACCGTCTATTTGTTGCTTAAATTGATACAAGCCCTGATGACCGGTATGCAGGCGCGCCGCCTTCAATTGGAACCTTAGGCGATGATGTGGGCTAGCCTCCACATTTTGGGCCGAATCGATCTTAAAAATCTGACTCCTCGTTGGACGGGATCATCCACGTAGAAACACGTACGGATTCCAACGGGATCTAGTCTGTTCGAATGTGGCGTACCCAATATTCTTGTCGTTACGCTCGTATCAGAGTGTAGATGTTCAGTCGATAGAGGTCGAAAAAATATAACCCCGTCCGCTGTGATTGGTTGGTCGCCAGCAGCGAGACAGGGCGTAGCTCCGGAGAAACAACATGAGCAATGATGTTCCGCGGAACACCAAGAATAGTAACGGAAGATGGTGGCCGCCATCCTACCGACGGGTGATCGAATTGCTGACATTGATCACAGCGATGGTTGCTGCCCTGGTTCCGCTCTGCGCCTAGGATCAAGATCGACGCAGGCAGATCAATCCCTCATCGATGAC
>JAJCYX010000013.1 GCA_029262715.1 Chloroflexota bacterium | reverse complement strand
TTCGATGATCTCACAGGCTTCCGAACGCTCGAGCCAACAGCAGACGCATTGGCCGACTCGATATCGTTTGAGCGCTCGCCGGACGGCACCGATCTCCAGGGGATAGCCGAGTTCAGATGGACAGATGCTGGACCGGGAGAGTACCGCGGGCTGGCATTTGGACGTGAAGAACCGACGGTTCCTGCGATCATCAGCGAGTCGATGGCCGAGGCTCAATCGGCAAAGGTCGGTGACGTGATCATCACCGACATTGAGGGTGTTCGCGTCCGTTTCGAGATCGTGCGCACCCTGCTCTCGTTTCCGACACTCAACAACGACCTCGCTCCGTTCCTCATCGCAGACCTGGACCTGCTGAAGCAACGCCTGAACCTGGAGCGGCTTGGTAATGACGTTCAGCCGGACGAGTACTGGCTGGATACCCTTCCGATTGAGGACAACGAACCCATATCGACGAGCGATATCAAGGAAGTACTTGGTGAGCTTGGAGGTGGTAACTCGTTCACACTATCCAGTGGTCCAGTCATTGACCAGAAAGAAGAACTGGCACAGGTGAGCCTCGACCCGTTAGTGACGACCGGATGGCAGGCGCTACTGGCGATCGCCTTCTCATCGGTGCTCATAGTCAGCGCCGCAGGATACGCAGTTCATGCTCGGACATCGTTCATACAGCGACGTTCCGAAATGGCGCTTCTGCGAACGATGGGAATTTCAAGACTCCAGGTCGTGATGTTCATAGCCGTCGAACAGATACTCGTAATCTCGATAGCGGTCGGCATCGGAGTGTTCCTCGGCTCGCGATTAGGCGATACTATCTTCCCGTTCCTCGCCGCATCCGGCAGACTCGGCTCCGTCGCTCCACCAATGGTCGTCCAATTTGATGTGGCCGAGCTCGCACTGGTATTTGGAGTTATGGCTGCAGTGGTGCTGGGCGTAATGTCCATCGTTATATGGTCGGCATCTCGGACAGTAATTCATTCGCAAATGCGCGCCGGAGACACATAAGAAATCAGGCGACCACGATTCCTAGTCCTGCTAATCTATAAATGGAGTGTCTGCCTGTACGCGATAGGCACGGTATTGATATCGAAGCTGCCGGAGCTTCTCGCGACGATTGGTCAGTCATCTCTGAGCATCACCGCTAGCCACCGCAAGCCCGCAAATTGGAAAAATTAATTGTCAGCAATTACCGTGATCGGCGCAGGATATGTCGGCCTTGTGATATCGGCATGCTTTGCATCGCTCGGTCACAACGTCCGTTGCGTTGAACCGGACGACCGCCGTCTCGGGCGAATCCTTGAAGGCCAACTTCCAATTCACGAACCTGGTCTTGACGACCTGGTAGGTGAAACATCTGGAAACGGCACCCTCCAGTTCACCGGCGTAATCGAAGAATCACTTGACGGTAGCGAGTTCGCTTTCATGGCGGTTCCTACGCCTTCGATGCCAGACGGCAGCTCTGACCTTAGCGCCGTGATGTCTGTCGCTGACCAGTTGAAGCAGCACGCAGACGACGGAACCGTTGTGGTCATCAAGAGCACTGTGCCGGTGGGAACAGGCGACAGCGTTGCGTCGATACTCGGAGGGCGGTTGCCGGTTGTCAGCAACCCGGAGTTCCTGAGAGAGGGAACTGCGATCAAAGAGTTCATGGAGCCTGATCGAATTGTGATCGGTGCGGACGACGATAAAGCCGGCAGTGCAGTAGCCGGACTGTACAACGGAATTAGTTCCGAAGTAATCACCACTGATCGCCGTAGCGCCGAACTCGCCAAATATGCATCAAACGCGTACCTCGCGGTCAGGCTTTCATTTATAAATGAGATCGCCTTGCTCAGCCAGGCAACAAATGCGGACATCGATAGCGTGACTCGTGTGCTGGCGACGGACCACAGGATTGGTCCCCACTACCTCAAGACCGGGATCGGTTGGGGTGGTTCATGCCTCCCAAAGGACGTCTCAGCGCTTGAGCACAGCGGCAAAACCGCAGGTGTTGAAACACACATGCTCAAGGCCGCGAAGGTCGCAAACGCGGCGCAGATCGAATTCCTTGTTTCGACACTCAAAACGCAGCTCGGTGGCCTGTCAGGCAAAGTGATCGGCATGCTCGGAACAGCCTTCAAGGCGGGAACCGACGACGTGCGCGAATCTCCCGCGATAGCTGCTGCGGTGAGGCTTGTTCAGGAAGGTGCAGAGGTGCGGGTGCATGATCCGCTTGCGCTTGAAAGAACGGCACTTGCCGCACCTGAACTGCACCGGGTTAATGACGTTGAAAAGCTGACATTCGGTGTAGATGCCCTCATACTGTCAACCGACTGCCCGGAATACAGGGCAATCGACTGGAATCGAGTTTCCCAATCGATGAAGGGTAATTTCATTTTCGATGCACGAAACGCACTCGACGCCCAAGCCTTAAATTCCGTGGGGCTTCAGTACGCGGCCTACGGAAGGCGTCTAAGATCAAATTAAGTTGTAACAAGCACGTAATGCTGCGGTTGTAACTATTGCTTTAAAAGTTGGGGATGGGGCAGACTCACCTCCGTAGGTGTGAGAATATCTTCACGCAGTGACTATTAGTCCCCAGCCGGAGCATAACGCGAGAGCATGGCACTCCACCGATCGGAACAGAACCCGGGCCTGACGGTCACGCCTCTACACGCTGTCCAAAGTGCAGACTCGATACAGTCGTCTTACGTATATCTATCTTCCAGACGTAAACGTGCTCTCGACATCTTCATCGGTTCTATAGGCGTCTTTATCCTGGCGCTAATGCTCATTCCAGTTGCGCTTGTCATCAAACTGACTTCGCCCGGTCCGGTCTTCTACCGGCAGCGGCGAATGGGTAGGCACGGCGAAGAGTTCGATCTCATAAAGTTCCGAACGATGACGGTTGATGCCGAAGCCGCTCACGGTCCTGTCTGGGCAAAGCCGAACGACCCTCGCACCACCGGTGCGGGACGCGTACTACGCAGGCTGTATATCGACGAGTTCCCACAGTGGTGGAACGTGCTCAAGGGCCAGATGAGCGTCGTTGGACCTAGACCTGAACGCCCCGAACTCGCTGAGCAGATATTGGATTTTGTGCCTAACTTCCACCTGCGCCTTCGTGCAAAACCCGGTATAACCGGTGTTGCACAGGTCAACTATAAGTACACGAACACAATGCTCGAGGCTCGCAACAAGCTTCGGCATGACGTGATCTACATCAACGCAGCATCGTTCCGTGTTGATGCTCAGCTTATTCTGCGCACGCTGCGGCGAGTATGGCTGTTCAAGGGCACCTAGCGAATCGCTCGGGCAACTCTCCAATGAACCGCTTTCGCTACACAGCCGCGGCGTTTTCGCTGTTACTTGTTGCGTTGATATCAATCGCATGTAGTTCGGGAAACTCCGAACCGACATCTCTATCTGCGACTCCCACTCAGACAGCGATTGTTGCGACGCCAACACTCGACGCTTCGCCCACAGCTATTCGAACAGCAACGACCGCTCCGATCGAAACCGCGACGCCATCTCCCGTGACTCCCACGGCTATTGCCACGGTATTTTCGGTGAGCGAAATCACCCTGCCGCAATGCAACACAGGGGGAGGCTCACC
>JAJCYX010000012.1 GCA_029262715.1 Chloroflexota bacterium | reverse complement strand
CTAAGAAGTACCTGGTGACTTTGTTGAAGGCGTTTTCACTTGTGATTCAAAAGACTCCAGGTCGCCTGCTTGTACTGGGAGACGGCGAGGACCGAAGACAACTTGAGGATTTGGCGAAGGAACTGGGCGTTGACGAATCGGTCGATTTCCTGGGCTTTGTTCGCAACCCATGGGCATACATGGCAAGGTCCGATGTCTTCTTGCTGAGCTCAAAATGGGAAGGGTCACCAAACTCTCTGATCGAGGCGATGACCTTGGGCGTCCCGGTTGTCGCCACAGACTGCCCCGGCGGCCCGAGCGAAATACTGCGTAATGGGGAGCTGGGGCAATTGGTTCCTGTCGGGGATCCCGAGGCGTTATCTGATGCGTGGCTGGAGGTCATCACTCAGCCGGAACAGGCTCGGGAAATTGCCGCGGCCGGCTCGAAGCACATGGAGCTTTACGATTTTGACGCGGTGGTTGGTCGATACATCGAGTTGATGGAAGACTGCATCAGCCTGAAGGCGGCGAAATGATGTCCCTTCAATGAAGATCGTGATTTTCCTCCCGCATATGGGAGTCGGCGGCGTTGAACGCAGCACATCGATAATTGCGCATCAATTGGCGTCGCTGGATCACGATGTCACGGTGCTCAGCCTGGGCAGCAATCCCGAGCCGAGTTTTCTTTTCAAAGGGTTGCGTTACTACCATTTTTCAGCTCGGCGAGTGTCGACGGGAATACCTCGCATCGCCAGGTACCTCAGGAGAGAGAAGCCGGACGCGGTGATCTCAGCGCAGAGCTACGCAAACGTGGGCATTGTGATCGCTGCAAAACTGGCTCGGTATCGCGGCAAGGTTGTGCTGACAGAGCGACTAAACGTAAGTGCGTCTGTAACGTCAGGTCGATCACTAAAAACCAGGCTCACTTTCAGGTTGATGCGCACGTTTTACAGCAGAGCGGGCGCTGTCGTGGCCATCTCGCAGGGTGTTGCTTCTGACCTTGCTGAGATAACTCATATGTCTCCAGACCGGATTACTGTGATCAACAACCCGGTGAATCACCCTGACATCCCGAAAAAAGCCCAGGAATCCGTGGCCTGCGCATGGCTGGATGATCCTTCGTTGCGAGTCCTGGTGACAGTCGCTCGTTTAGAACATCAGAAAAACGTCTCATCGCTGATTGAAGCTTTTTCGCGTCTTGATGACGAAGACTTGCGCCTGTTGATCATTGGGGACGGCTCTGAGAGAGAAGGACTTACTCAACTCACGATTAAGTTAGGGCTCGATTCGCGCGTGAAGTTCGTTGGGGAAGTTTCCAATCCATACAAGTACATGTCCAGAAGCCACCTGTTTGTCCTTTCGTCGCTTTACGAAGGTCTTGGAAACGTGCTGGTGGAAGCGCTGGCGTTGAAGCTGCCGATCGTTTCGACCGACTGTCCGTCAGGTCCAGCCGAAATACTGGAGAACGGCAGGTTTGGGATCCTTGTAGAACCGGCTAACCCTGACGCTCTTGCAGCGGGTATGAGGACGGCGCTGGCGGACTACGATTCGATGCTGGAGATGACTGAGGATGCGCAGGCCAGTTTGGTCCGATTCACGCCAGAAACGGCGGTTGCGAAGTACCTGGAACTGCTGACGGCCGAAGACGCGTGACTGGTCCAACGTTGGCGGTCTGTTTCGGCGTGAATCTTAGCGCTTCATCGCCATGAGATGGACTTCTGTGCCGCGCGGTGTCTCCGCAAAACTATTAAACCCCGCGGCCTCTAACATCCTCTGGACCGAATCAGGATCGTGCCCGTTCTCCCGCAGAACCCTAGTATGCACCTCGCACATGACCAGCCTGCACCGGTCGCTGGAGAGCGTCTTCTCCATCCCTTCGAGCACCTCTAGTTCGAACCCTTCAACATCGATCTTGACCACCGAGGGCAAACCGCCGACCTGAGTCTCACCGAGACTGTCTCCAGTACGCACTTCGACTTCAATCCGCTTGTAGCCGTCGACGGGGATAAGTGAGTGCTTGCCTGAACCTGGCCGCGTGTCGACGAACATGCTCTGGGTGCTGTCGGTACTACCGAGAGCTACGGGGAGCACTTCGATGTTGCTAAGCCGGTTGAGATCAATATTTTCCTCTAGCGTTTGACGAGTACTGGACTCTGGCTCGAACGCGATCACGGTTCCATCTACGCCGACTTTTTTGCCAAACATGACGGCGTGCGTTCCTACGTTGGCTCCAACATCCCAGACGGTATCGCCGGGCTGAACGTGTCGCAACATCCCGGCAAACACCTCTTTTTCTCCAGCGAAACCCCAGGCTCGAGCCAGCTCATCTACTGACCTGAACTTGAATACAGCGCTCAGTCCGTCAATGCGCACTGGCACTTTGCCGAACGGTCTGAGCAGCAGGTACAGAGCGGTGAATACGGGTCTTCGGATTTTGGTTTTTATCTTGCTTTTCATGTTGCTTGTCCGGTGTGCAATTCCACCAGATGGAGTGAATTTACGTGCAGGCCGTCAGGTGGGCCGTGTGTTCTGGCAGATCGACCGTAGGGAGGAGCACGGAGACTGGGCGGCTCTCACAAATGAGTTTGACGCATCGCTTACGCATGATGCAATTACGATTCATCACGGGCTTAGATTCAGAACCTTGTTCTCGCCTTCAACAATTCAAAAAATACCGGGCACTTTCATCTCAGGTCTTCGACCCGTATCTGACCGTCCAGCGGTCAGATACGCAAGATCACGGATCGCTTCTTTCAGCATGTTGACGGCACTGTTGCTGCCGTTCGTGGGGATGCATTTGCTTGGGATTGTGACCTTCCACTGGCTTGAGCTGAGCATTGTGCCTTGGGACATCGCAATTGTTCTGAGTGGAGCCATCGTGCTGGTTCTTGTGCTAACCGGACGCATCGAGATCCCGGAAAGACTCCCGATTGTTTTCTTCCTGATTGTCGCCATGTTGGCATGGTTTGCCGTTGAAGCAGCAAGGTCACCGACTCCTTATCGAGGTTGGACGATGGTCCTGCTGCTCATCAGGGACATCGTCATGTTTGGCACGGTGTTTCTGATCCTGTACAAGCGACCGAATATCGAACAGCTCAACTTCTGGGTTTCCATACTGGGATTGGCTTTCACAGCGGTCGCTCTTCCGCTGTTTCTCATGAATTTGGACACGTTCGGGGAGCGGTTACCGTTTAACGGAATGATCGTGCTATGGGAAGACTTGACACCGCGGTTTATCGGACTTGCCCGCGACCCGAACTTCTTCGGGCTTACAGCATCGATATCACTCCTGACTCTTCCATTCGCGACCAGGATTCCGGTGCCACTCAGATGGCTGGGAGCAGCTCTACTATTGACCGCGATTTTCTTCGCAGGATCAAGATTACTGCCAGCATCTATGTTGGTGGGCACGGCAGTACTCATCAGTCTGTTGATCGTTCTTCGCCAGAGGGTTGCGATTCGGCAGCTACTTGTAACTCTGGTTCCGGGCCTGCTGATTGCTCTCATAGCAATGCCGTTGTGGTCCCTGGGTCCAGACTACCCTTCAAGCCTTGGTACCAGAATTTTCGAACGCTACGAGCTGGGTACGAAGACTCCACGTACTGAGCTATGGGCGCAGACGGCAGGTACGTTAGGCGATGGCACGGGCGTTGAAGCGGCAACGAATACCCTGGATCGAACTTTGAATTTCATACTGGGGAACGGACTCAGGTCTAATCAGGAAACCTTGAGTGGACAGTATTCACACAACACTTACCTTGACCTGCTTGGTGAGACCGGAATGGTCGGTCTGGTCCTGTGGCTTGTCATCACAGGCATCGTGACAGTGCAGGGGTTCAGAGCTGTGCGTAGAAATTCAGAACTTACGCCGTGGTTGGCCATCTGGTTGATCGTGTTGCTTTTCTCTTACGGATTTTCACTGCTGGTCGCGCCCTATTACTGGTTCTTCGCAGCGGTCATCACCGGATTAGGTTTCCGACGAATCAGCGTTAAGCAGGAGATACCCCAGGTAGAGACTATCCGTCCGCCTGCAACGGGTCTGGGACGATTGACTGCTCACTTTTGGCCGATTCCGGGCACGAGACGAAGACTGCAACGGCAGCGACTATCCAGAAATAGGGCATGAATAGCATCGACAGGGAGCTCATCATGACGAGTATCACTGCAAATGCCGATACCCATGGGATGTAGTCCGGTCTGGCAACGGCGTTTCTGACGAGAACTATCCCAACGGCGAGGGCGATTACTCCCCACAGGACGCTACCTACGATTCCCATCTCTTCTGATACGTCGAGGTACGAACTGTGGGAATAAGTACCAAGGCGCACTTCATTAGACCGCAGTCCGTTGCCTACGAGGGTGTTCCACGCGCTATCAGGCGAATTTGACCCGCTAGCTGGAACGTTCGGGGTTGGCTCGGCCACAGCGGGCGCGGTCGATGTTGGCTCTACCACGGCGGGAGTCGTCGGGGTTGGTTCAGTCGCGACAGACACGGTCGGGGTTGGCTCTACCACGGCAGGCGTAGTCGGGGTTGGTTCAGTCGCGACAGACGTGGTTGGGGTTGGCTCTACCACGGCAGGAGTCGTCGGGGTTGGCTCAGTCGCGACAGACGCGGTCGGAGTTGGCTCTACCACGGCGGTCGGTGTCGGTGTCGGTGTCGGTGTCGGTGTCGGTGTCGGTTGAATATCACCTATATCAGAACTGTCAGAATCGTCGAGGAGCGTACTCCACAGTGTGAAGCGAGGAGAGTCGCTTATGGCATCAAAGCGAAGTCTCGTTAGCTCCCAAACAGAGCGCTGTTGGTTCAGTTCAAGCTGCGAAACGCTGGCAAACGTTGTGATCGCTATGAATATCAAAATAGCGAGACTGACCAGCATCCGTCGCCTTCGGCCATTCTCGCGTTGAAACAGAGCCAGCAGGAACACGACCGCTAGCCCTGCTGCCAGGGCGGCATACCCGGCACGCGAGAATGCCATGATTACGGACGCGATCAATACCGTTGCCGCTGCCCAGACCCAGGCGTGTTTAAGCACCGGTTTGAACGCAAATACGAAAAACGACGATAGTACCGCGGCTAACACATAGAAATTGGGGTCGTTTACCAACCCTGTGAGCCTGGGCACGTTGAACTCGTCTATCAGAATCACGATCGATCCAAATGGTCTCCGTTCGCCAAATCTGTCAGCGTTCGGGAGGTACAGCACCAGAGCCAGTACCGCCATCATCGCCCCAACAACGAATACTGTTCTGTTTAGACGGTTGATAGAAATTGAATAAGTGAGAATAACCAACAGCGAGAAGACGAGAACGTAGTTGCGCAACAGCAGCACAGCCATCGTCAAGCCTCGGAAATCTTGAGGTGAGCGCAATGCGGCGATAATCACCCAGATTCCAAATGCTGCGGCAAGCACGATGACTCGGCGCGAGACCCGAATCCTGCTTCGGTCATTTACAGCCAGAAGAAGTGAAGCGTTTATTGCGATCAGTATGATCGCCAGATCCCACGAAGTGACGCTCAGTGAAAACAGCTCAAAGGTGATAAGACCGGTCGAAAACAGGCTTGCGATCAGAACTGCAACAGAAATGGGAGTTACATACCGGTCGATGAAGCTACGCAACGAGTCGGACGCTATAGGTATGTGAGAACTGGAAGTTGTTAGTTCAGAGGCCAAGATTTGCGAACGTTGCGCGCCATTTCCAGCCTACAAAGATCTGGAAACGGCGAGAAGTACGAGGTGATTGTGGATCTAAATCAGCGGATTACGTTTGAGCCGACCGCTAGTTTAAGCTGTTCCAGCCTTTGGATCACCAGTGGGTGACCCGGAGCAAGCTCAGACAACCGTTCATACGTCTGAAGAGTTTCCACAGCTTTTTCGCCCTGACCCAGCTGCGCCAACTGCCAGCTTGCATACGCAAGTTCGAAGTTTGCGGCCCTCGACGTTGGATTGAACTGGTAAGCCTCTACCTCAGCGTCGTAAGCATCCTGTAGCCATTCCGATCTCTTTGCAAGAGGAACATTCAGTTCGGATCTTGCCTGGAGGATATCGGCCCGTGCATGTTGATAGCCCTCGACACCACGGTTGAGTTCCGTCGCTCTTTCTATATGGCTTAGCGCCAGGTCGATGTCCTGCGCCAGGACGGTTTCGCCCTCTCGAAATTCAAGGTCCGCCCTGATCAAATTGATGTTGTGCG
>JAJCYX010000011.1 GCA_029262715.1 Chloroflexota bacterium | reverse complement strand
CGACAGCGCGTCGTTGGCGCCATCGGCATATCTTCCAAGCCATCCGTGATCATCGCTGACGAACCGACGACTTCGCTGGACGTCACGATTCAGGCTGCTTACCTGCGCCTGCTCCGCCAGATTCAGCGAGAAGAGGGCGTTGGCATCATTTTCATCACGCACGACTTCGGCATCGTTGCGAAGATGTGTGACCGAGTGGCAGTCATGTACGCCGGCAGAGTGGTTGAGATGGCCGATGTCAGGACCATCTTCAACAACCCGCTTCACGAGTACACGAAAGCGCTGATCACATCAGTGCCGAAGCTTGAGGAGAAGACGGGAAGGCTGCCACAGATTGAAGGCCAGCCGCCACTTCTCTACAACCTGCCACCTGGTGACTCATTTGCACCACGGTCCCCACTCCCTCACACGGACAAGGACCTGCAGATTCGGCCAGAACTGGTTGAAGTCGAGCCGGAGCACTGGGTCCAGTTGGCTCACAGCTCGGTCGCAGAGTTCCACAAGTACGCACATCTCGTTTCATACGCTGACGAATACAAGGGCGACGGCTGCCCCGGTTCATAGGTCAATCTGAATCGACAAACCTGGTCGGTAAGTTCGACGGAGTAAAAGATGACAACAGCTGAAGCGCCGGCGTCCACCTCTGAGGGGACAAACAAGTTCGGAGTCGAATGGGCACCTGGAACGCTCAATTCATCTGACGCGATTATCTCCGTCAGACATCTCAGGAAGTGGTTCCAGGTTGGAAACACGATTCTTGGCTTTGGCCAGAAGCACTGGCTGAAGGCCGTGGACGATGTCAGCTTCGACATCGAGCGCGGCAAGACTATTGGGCTCGTTGGTGAGTCAGGCTGTGGCAAGACCACAACCTTGAAGGTCTTACTTGGTCTTGAAGTGCCAACTGAAGGTCAAATCTTCTATGAAGGTGAGGACGTTAAGACACTTAGCAAGGCTGGACGAAAAGACTTCCGAACCTCGATTCAGGCGGTTTTCCAGGACCCTTGGTCCTCTCTCAACCCCAGGATGAGAGTCAACTCGATCGTTGCCGAGCCTCTTGAGATTGCGACAACCATGACGCGTGGCCAGATTCGCACAAGAGTCGGTGAGCTTCTGACTGAGGTGGGCCTGAACTCCTACCAGGGCAACCTTTACCCGCACGAGTTCTCGGGCGGCCAGCGACAGCGCATCGGCATCGCTCGAGCACTCGCACTCAACCCCAAGATCATCACACTTGATGAGCCTGTTTCGGCTCTCGACGTTTCGATTCGTGCCCAGATCATGAACCTGCTGGTTGACCTGCAGGAAGAGCACGGACTTGCCTACCTGATGGTTGCTCACAACCTGGCTACTGTTCGCTACATGTGCCACAGGACCGCTGTGATGTACCTGGGCGTTATTCAGGAGATGGGTGACACGGAAAGCATTTTCCGCGCACCGACTCACCTGTACACGAACGCACTGCTTTCGGCTGCGCTTCCATCCCACCCGGACATTGACCGTGAAGAGATCATCCTGCCTGGTGAGGTTGTGTCCCCGGTTGACCCTCCCCCTGGCGATGTGTTCATGACTCGCACGCCGTTACCGGTCGATCCGGACCACGAGTTCGCAAAGACTCGCCCACCGCTTACAGAGATCGAGCCTGACCACTGGGTCACGGTGACGCCGTGGAGCACGATCGAATCGGCAACTGAGCAGGGCATTGACCTTGCACTGTCGGTGGACGAAGAGGTGCAAGACGTCTAGGGCGGCTAAGCCAGCTCGAAGTCAATCAGACATGAAAGGGCCGTGGCTGCAGATGCCACGGCCCTTTACTTTTTCCGAGATTTTGTTTGAGCCCGATGCCTAATTGGGTGCCTGCGCATCAGCGAGGGACAAGCACTGAGGCACTCTTGAACTGGTTCCCGGGCTTGGATTCGAACCAAGATTGGAGGATTCAAAGTCCTCAGTCCTACCATTGAACGACCCGGGAGCGCTGTTTCCTAAGGATACCGGAACGGTTCTGGAAGGCTACCGGCTTTTGGACGGTACATCAGAGTGCTCTCAACAGCATCTCGGCATCTCGGCATCCGGTGCATGGGCATGATTCGCGTGCGTTGCTTAGACAAAGACTCGCCCGGGACCTACACAGCCCACCGCTTAGGCCCCACAAGTCGGTCCGTCTACGCCGCCTGAGCCGCCGTAGCTGCTCTGAGCACTACCGAGAACGTGGAGCCCTTGCCTGGTTCGCTCTCGACCGAAACTGAGCCCGCATGAAGCTCAGCGATGCTCCTCACAAGTGCAAGGCCAAGACCGGTTCCCGGCTCCGTCCTGGTCAGATCGCTGTTCGCTCTGAAGAATGGAACGAAAAGCTGCTTCTGGTCTTCGGCACTAATCCCGATGCCCTCGTCCGTCACCGCAATCAGAACCTCGCTCCCGCGTCGATGCACATTCACCGTGATCGCCGTGTTCGGTGGAGAGTACTTGGAAGCGTTTTCCACCAGGTTGCTCACGATCTGGACAATGCGAGATCGGTCTGCACGTAGCTGGATACTCTCGCGGGCGACATGGACGTCCAACTGCTGCTCCTTCTCAGCCAGCACCGGCTCAAACTGGTCCACCACATCGTCAATTACGTGACCGATCTCAAACGTTGACATCTCGAGAGAAAGATTCCCGGACTCGATACGAGAGACATCAAGTAGATCGCTGATCAAAAACTTCAAATGCATTGCGCTCTTGTTGATGATCTTGGCCTGCGTAGTCTCCTTGTCGTTCAGGTTCCCACGAACATTGCGCTCTAGCAATTCGGCATAGGCGATGATGCTGGTCAGCGGAGTGCGCAGCTCGTGCGAAACCACACTCAGGAACTGGCTCTTCGCATCGTTGATCTTCTCCAGTTCAAGGTTACGCGCCTCTGCGCGTGCTTCCGACATCTGCGCCTTTGCAAGAGCAACCGCCTGTTCATGGGCCATTGCGTTCTGGATCGCGGGAGTCACCTGTGCCGCAACATGTGCCAGCGTACGGAGTTCCTGCTTCGAAAACGCAGCCTCGGCCCTGGCACCGATCAACATATACCCGGTTGCACCGCTCTCTCTTGCACCGAGAGAAACTTCGATAAGCGAATTGATCCCAGCCGCCGCAATTTTCGAGAAACGAGGCTCTGCCGATGCCGACCTGACGATAACGTCGCGCCAGTTGGCAGAATCGGTTTCAGGGTTCTGTGTGGAATCTTCGTATGCTGTCAGGACCTCATCGATACCGATGTGGTACCGAACGTTTACACCAGAAAGGTCCGGCTTCAAGAGTGCGATGGCGAACAGATCGTACTCAATGAGCTCGGCAACCTCGTTCGCAATGCGTTCAAACACGCTGTCAGGGGTCAGGTCCCTGCTGGCTGCCAGGCTGATCTGGGCCAGCGACCTTCTGAGGTTCGCCTCCCGCTGCTGGTTTCGGTAGATCCGGGCGGTGTGGACTGCTCCGGCGATCTGGCTTGCCACGAGATTCGCAAACGCGGTTTCGCGAGCGCCGTAACGTTCTTCATCTGAAGAGATGACCGTAAGCGTTCCGATTGTCTCTCCACCGAACTTCATGGGCGCCGTCACAATAGCGGCGGAATTACCGCCTTCGGCCAGCTCCACAGTCGAACATACCGCGCCAGCCCCGTTCAACATTGCCCGCCTGTCAGCGGAAGCCACAGCTTTGCATGTGGGGTCGAGCCTCGACTCGCCGGACTCTGTCCATACGTATCCACCGACAAGATCGCCGGTTACATCGTCGGGCTCGTGAATGCACAGTTCGGAGATCGGCATGAAGCGTTTGATCTCCGCAGCAATACCGGGCATGGCACCTGCAAAATCGATCACGGCGCTGGTCACACGGGCGATATTTGCAAGTACATCACGTTCGAGCGCCCCTTCGGCCAGTTTCTCGTGAAGCATCAGGTTAGAGATTGCGCCTGCTACCTGGCTGCTGGCGTTTTCGAGAAGTTCCAGATCTTCATTGCTGAACGCTCCGCTAATTGCCGAAGCCAGCAGAGCCACGCCGATGCATTTGCCACTGGTTACAAGCGGCACGCAGCATGCGGTCAGGAGGTTGCCATCGAGATATGACCAGGTTGTAGCTCCTGCCGACTTCAGACTCTCTATCTCCTGTTTATCCAGCAATACTGCTGACTGAGTATTGACGGCACGTGAGATCGGCCCGCCTTGAATCAGTCTTGACGCGTTGTCGGTTGGCGCGTAGCCAGTCGAAAAGACCGATTCCAGCGACTCGCCATCGTCAGACAGCAGCAAGATTGCCACATGCTCGGCAGGAACCACGTGCATCAGCGAGATTGCGAACCGCTGACTGACGGCATCAAGATCAAGCGACGAACCTACGATTCGGCCTATATCACTCATCAACCTGAGAAGGACATCGTCCATCTGATCGGTCTCAAGTGTCTCCCTGTCTGCTGGCTGTTCGAGTGTTAGGACCACGAACTTGCCGTCAGCATCAGCTGGCCTGATATGAGCGGCCAGTCTGAAAGGAATTGAACCTGGTGATTCAATCAGAAGGTCAACAGTCGTTCCGGCCGACTGGTTGTCAGTGGCCGCTTCGACCCACTGGGTCACGGTATCTCTTGTTGGCAGCAAGTAGTCCGGAATAAGCCGGGTCGAAGGTGTACCAACAAGTTCGGTCGCATCGGTCTTGAGCAGAGTCGATGCAGATGAGTTAACGGCAGCAATCGTTTGATCATCTAACCGCAACACAACCAGGGGCACGTGCTGGCTTTCAATCCAGAACCAGGACTGCTCGTTAGCTTCTATTTTTGTGTTCGATCCCAAATAAGAGGAAATCGCTTACTTAAATTTAGAACCCACATCGACGGCGGTTGTTGTAGGAGGGAGGGTATGCGCTGAAATTGCCTGAATGTTGCCTGGGCATCACGCTGGCATCACCAGGCTTCGCATAAATAGCACAAGGATTTGCTCCTGTTATGCAATCGTGACCCCGTTGGAAGCAGGGCCGCACCGGTGTGACTACTTAGCACGTTGCGGAACTACGCAAGCCAATCGTCTGAAATGAGTTCAAATTGGACCACGACTACTGTGATTAGCCCGAATCAAGGTGCGGGATTTACCGGTTCGGCCAGTAGTGATCAGGTAGTAGATTCAGTTCACAACTGAGCCTGCATTTAGACGATGAACCGCAAATCTGTGTATTAGGCGGTTGAGCAAGCGTAGCCTCGGAGTGCTATTTGCGTGACCCGAGAATAGACCGGCTTAGACTTCGGCGCGATGAGACCAACGCCCGAGGTATTCCTACGCGTGTAGCGGAACTTGCAGACAAGGTGTCTGACATTCTCGTCGAGATCGAAAAACTTAGAGCGGAAGTTGAAGTCGCAAGCCGCCAGGTAATGACGCTGACCGCTCGGGAAGCAGCACTGACGAAGGCTGTTCAGAGCCGCAATTCAGGCTCTTCTGCAATGACTTCCGGGGCCAACGCACTGGCTCTCGATGCGCGATCTGATCAGCAGCTTAGCGATGAACCGGATTTCGAATTTCAACAGGAACGACTGGAGACTGTCAGCTCAAACCTGAAGGCAAGACGACTGTTCGTACAGCGCACACAGGATTTGATCGCGACGCGGATCTCGACGGTGCAGAGAATGCTGGACCTGTTCACTCGAATCGAAGATGGCGCACTGACAAAGACACGTAAACGCCGCCGTATCAGAAGAGTCAGACGCCGAAGATAGCATGCGCTGGAGTGGTGTATGGCGACGAGTGACGGGCAGTTGACGGTCGGGCGGTAGAGCCAGGTGACCTGACGCTGGTACCCCTGTTAACGTAGTTCGAGGATAGCGCACGGACAGATATGCGTACCCATTCCGGCAGCTAGTAGATCAGACCCTGAGGATAGCTGCATTGCCGAGAAGTG
>JAJCYX010000010.1 GCA_029262715.1 Chloroflexota bacterium | reverse complement strand
CGGCGCTATTCTCGGAATTATTGCTTGCGCGAACGAGTTTGTGATCGTGGAAATCCGTCCGGTAATCGTCACTTGTGTTGGCATTCTAAAAGCGGAATTTAGTTGCTTACGTTCGTTCATGTCTTGATCCTGCGTTTACTTGAACTTCATATTTGAGTATCTAGGACTCGAACCGTAAACATTTAGCCCTGCCCTGGCACGTTCGGCTGATAGTAGTGCGAGACTTTTTGGCCGGGGTCGATGAACCCTGCCCAGTTCCAGTCACGCGCTTCGTCCGAAACTTCAACATGCACGTCCGGCCGATCAAAAACCTCTGCCTTCAGCCGCGTCCCGAGACCCGGCTCCTCGGAAGCGTGAAGGTAGCCGTCCCTGATGTCCAGGTTCGGCTCAACAAACTTGTCATACCAGCCACGGTAGTAGGCACGGTTCGTTTCCTGGACGATCACGTTCGGGCAAGACATGGAGATGTGCGAGCAGGCGAACACGTTTACCGGACCGGTCCAGTCGTGGGGAGCGATCGGTGTCTGGTAAGTCTCTGCCATCGCCGCAATCTTCTTGGTCTCAGTAATGCCACCGGTCCAGATGAGATCCGGCATCACAATCTCGGCCGCACCTCGCTCAATGAACTCGCGGAAGTGCCACTTCGATATCAGTCGCTCCGCTGCGCAAATAGGAGTCGAAGTCTCGGCAGCCAGCTTCAGGTGCGTTTCGACGTTTACAGGTCGAATCATCTCCTCCTGCCAGAAGATGTCGTATTCCTCCATGGCACGAACGATTCGCATTGCCGGTGCAAGCTGCCACAACCCTCCGCCATCATTCGCAATCTCGATCTGATCCCCGAGAGCTTTTCGCTGCAGGGCGAGTGGTTTAAGCGCCTCTTTGATCTGTCGCGCACTGACGAAATTGCCGCCGGTTTCCGCTCCGGTTTCGGACATGTAGTACGCCTTCATGACCGTAATGCCTTCGTCGATCAAGCTCTGGGCGAGACCGACCGGATCGCGCCTCTCAAACTCGTCGTCTTGAATATCTCCGTAGCTACCGATCGTGTTGTATATGCGTACCTTGTCTCGGACCTTGCCTCCGAGCATGTTGTAGATCGGCTGTTCGGCGACTTGACCTGCGATGTCCCACAGAGCGATATCCAGCGCGGATAGTGCTCGGAACTCAGCACCTGCATATCCGAAACCTTCTGCCATTCCGAATAGCTGCGACCAGATCCCTTCGCGGTTCATCGGGTCCTGGCCAATGATCGTTGGTGCGTAAATCTCGTGGATCACAGCGGAAACCGCTCGCGGCAGGTACCAGGTCTCTCCGAGTCCGATTAGGCCATTGTCCGTGTGAACTCGCACCCACATGACATGCCAGAACTCGTCGACATGAATCGTTTCGATCTTTGTGATTTTCATATGTGGTCGCCTGAATCAGTCGGAGCTTGAAATGGGGCGGTCTCGTTTCGGCAGCAGGTTATCAACGAATCCCTATACAGCATCGCTGGCCGATCATCCTGTTCGCCGGAATCGTTCGATCATCCCCCATGTGCCGTATGCTTCGGCGATGCCCGAACGAATCACATTTGAGCAATTTTCGCTGGAAAACGAACCGCGACATGTTGAGTTGATCGTTACCAGGGAACATCACTCTGGAGAGACGATCGAAATACCGGTTGCTGTCATTACTGGATCAGCGGAAGGTCCGACGTTCACTGTGATGTCTGGAATGCATGCCGGAGAATACTCAGGAATCCTCGCTGCACAGCGGTTAATTCAGCATGTTTCGCCCGATGCGCTCTCGGGAACACTAATTGTCATCCCGGTGATTTCTGTTAGATCCTTCATGGAACGCAACATGCAGCTAAGTCCCGTGGATCAAAAGGAGCTTCACTTCCAGCGGCCCGGTAACCCGGATGGCACTTTTTCCGAGGCCTTGATCGACACTCTGTTCCAGATCGTTTCAGAGTCGGACTACCTGATCGATTCACACGCAGGTGAAATGGCGCAGGCGCTCATGCCGTGGGTCCCGATTCCAATGATCGGCCCCAAGGTTCTGCAAGCAAGCTCCTATAATCTGGCGTTGGGATTTGACGTGCCGTACATCGAGCCGAGATACGATGTCGAGTCGATTCCCGCGCTGTGTGTTGCACTGGCGGAAGCTGATGTGGCGAACATCTGGGTCGAATGCGGAATGCAGGGTGTGCCAACAGAAAAAGACGTCCGTGTCCACTTCAACGGATACATCGCTGCGCTTAGAACCGTCGGCATGCTGGAAGGCGCTCCCGCCCGTCCAGAGCAGTCCGTTCTTCATGGTCGTGGCAAGCAGATCAATTCGACCAAAAGCGGCATCTGGCATCCGGTGATTCGTGAAGGCGACATCATTGAGCAAGGCCAGTTACTGGGCCGGCTGACCGACTACTTCGGAACCGTGATCGAGGAGTTCCACGCTGAGGCGAGATCACTGATCCTGTACTACTGGAGCAACCCGGCCATCAATGCTGATCGAACGCCTCATGGCTACAACTGGCACAACGGGCTGGTCAGGTTGATTGAACTGGATGATCAGGGCTGAACCTGCTCTGATGAGACATCCGGCGCTATCGGCGGTGTCTCAACTTCCAGGTCTATGTCGATCTCCGGGTCAGGCGGTACATGAATGGAACTGACCAGACGCCCGAACGACAGCCCCTGCACAACGATCGAGAACACGACCACTATGTACGTGGCTGTGATCAGTACGTCTCTGAACTCTGATTGCGGAAGCGACAGAGCCAGGGCGATAGAGATACCTCCGCGCAGGCCTCCCCACGTCATGATGCGAATCACGCCCTCGCTGAACACGCGGTTGGAACTGAGCCGGATGATCGAGACCGGCACCGCAACGCTGACCCACCTGGCGAGCAACATGATTGGAATAGCGAGCAGGCCAAGTCGGATCGCGGATGAGGTGACGCTGATGATGAGCACTTCGAGACCGATGAGCACGAACAGGGCTGCATTAAGAATCGCATCGACAAGCTCCCAGA
>JAJCYX010000009.1 GCA_029262715.1 Chloroflexota bacterium | reverse complement strand
CGCATCACCGCCGAAGACGGACAGTTCGGCGTTCCCGCCGCCAAACTCGGTCTCGGCTATGGCTATGGTGGCATAAAAGAGCTAATGCACCTCGTCGGGCCTTCGTACGCCAAGGAAATCTTCTTCACAGGCCGACGATTCAATGCTGATGAAGCGAAGGCGATGGGACTGGTCAACAAGGTCGTCTCGGTGCCCGATCTCGTATCGGAAACCACCTCGTATGCCGAGATCATCGCAGGCAACGCACCTCTCACAGTCAAGGCTGCGAAAGCCGCGGTGAACGAAGGCACGAAAGAGGCTGCGGAGAGAGACCTCAACGCCATCGCTGCGATGGTCAAAGCCTGTTTCGACAGCGAGGACTATAAAGAGGGCAGAAGGGCTTTCATGGAGAAGCGGGAGCCACAGTTCCAGGGCAGGTAGCAAGTGCTACCCGTTGCCTAACCAGTTCCAGAGATCCTCAACCAGATCTGTTGCAACCCACTGGTCAAAGAACTGTTCGCTATGTAGCGACCATTCCTGCACTATCTTCAGTCCAGTTGCAATGAGCAACAGTATCGCCACACGTCGGTGAGTCAATTCGATCTGCGGCCACCAGTGACGCAGCGCAGCCATTCCCACGAACCAGAACTCGAACACGTTCGGGAAGACCAGTAGGGCCGTGCGTGAGTCAACATATACGAACACCACAATGCCCACCATGCGGTACATGAACAGCGCTATCGCTACGTTGCGTGCCGGGCCTTCCCACCGAATCGCAACTGCTAGGAATGTGAACATGTAGACAAGGTCCAGCCACTTGTCGAATGACTGATAGTCACCAAGACCACCAAGGTCCAACCAGCCTTGCCAGAACAGGTCGGAGAAATCGATAAATATTGCTATGAGCGCGCCGACAAGCGCCCAGCGAAGCACCGGCAGCGAACCGCCAACCCGAATCAGGCCGATAACAAGCTGCTCAAGCGTCATTTCTTCGCATCCCCGACACTTGAAAAAGCAGCAGTATCACGTTCATTCGCCAGCGTAGACATGAATCACGTCGAAGCGAGTGTCGGCTTCGGTAAACCTGTATATCAACTCGCCCGTGTCCACAATCCAAACGCCATCACCCTCAAACTCGGCTCGCCAGCCGAAGGTGTTCGGCGGTATCGGCAGCACATCTCTGCCGGAAGGCACGAACTCCTCGCCATCTTCGACATTCAGGCCAAAGATGTGAACAGGCCGAGACGCCTCATCGAAGAGCTGCGCCGCAATCTCGTCAATCACGCCCTCGCCGGTCCACAACAGTGAGACCAGCGGTGTAGGAGGAACCAAAGCAGTCGGCGTGACGCCAGAAACCGCTTCAGGCTCATCAGGAACGGGAGACACGGTTGCGCCCTCGCCTGAGCTAGAAGTGCAGGCGACAGCGATTCCGGTTAGTGCAACTATCAGTAGTAGAGCGAATCTCAAAGTGGGAGAAGTCTACGCCAGCGCGCCAACGATGACGCAGCGGCGTGCCTAAGCTTGCTGATCCAGCAGCTCTATCTGCTCGAAGATATCGCCAGGATCAACCTGGTGCGTGTAGCTACTGCCAATGCTCCGCCATGCGATCTCATTCCCCTCGGTAATCACCCAGACGGAAGCAGATGCCAGCTTGTCGCCGTGCAGGTTGAACACCCCGTAAGACTCCGGAACCGCTGAGTCCTTGGCCGTGTAGAGAATCGGAAAATCGGCGCCAAACCGCTCAACTGCCTCCTCTGCGCCCCGAAGGTCATCCGTACTGATCGCAACAACCTCAGCGCCCGCCGCCAGCACATCCTCGTACCTCTTCTGCAGCTCACCTAGCTGCCAGCGGCAGAACGTTCACCAGAACGCACGGTAGAAGACCAGGATGACCGGCTTTTCCGAAGCCAGCTCGGAGAGTGTGATGGGAGAGCCGTTAGCGCTCGGAAGCGTGAAGTCCGGTGCGACTTCCAGCTGTGCGAAAAATGGAGTTTCTGTAGGTGCTGGCGTCGGTGTCGGAGCACTTTCGACAGTTGCCGCCGGCGCATCTGCAGAATCAGAAGGCTCCGCGCCTCCGGAACAGGCAACAGAAACCATGGCCACAGCGGCCAGAGCGATCAGGACTGCTCTTCGTTTCCCTGCTGACACCACATACTCCCGAACCGAAGATTAAAAAAACGGGCGCTAGTAAAGGTATCTGAAAAACCGCCAACAGGCCTCGAAAGCAGTAAGCAGATACGAGTGTTGCCCTCGATCAGAGGCTCCGTTCACCGTACAAAACGCGAACCCTGCATCTCGGCCGGCAACCTCCGCTATCCCCGGTCCATCGACACATTTGTCGATGAGGTGTTCGCTCCTGCGCTCTCCCAGGGCTGATCGAACCGTACCGAACTCAATCGGTAAATCGACGAAAAAAATGGGCCGTTCTAACGGGAGCGGCCCATCTTGCTATCAGCCTAATCAAACGATTCGCACTCCGTAATTCAGCGGCTGTTCAGCATTGATTTCCTAGCCTTGGGGTATGGAGACGAAGCTGGGCGGTTTTGCTGATCGCTGCAGGCGTGCCGTGGTTCCGGTATCGCTCTCAGTAATCGCGCTCATTCTCATCACGGCCTCTGTTGGCGCGTTCCTCCATCCCGAATCCCGGCGCTACCTGACGCTGTGGACCGGAGCCCCTGCCGAAGCGGTGTACAACGTCAACCGGGCCAACGCAGATGCAGGCCCTCCGCTTCTCCGATTCACAGTGGCAGGTGATGTTGGGACAGGCGATAGCGAAGAGTACGAGACCGCGGCGGCAATGACGAAGCTACTGCAGGATGGGCCGATCGATGGCCTGGTTTTGCTTGGCGACAACGTCTACCCGAACGGCGACCCTGAGCGTCTGCAAGACACCGTCTTCATCCCATTTGGCTCGCTGCTGTACTCAGGGACAGACCTGCTGCCCGTGCTTGGGAATCACGATATCCAGGACGGAAACGGCCCTGGCCATGCAGCAGCCCTTGGAATGCCTGGCCGCTGGTACTCCAAAGTCTACGATGACCTGCTTTTTATCGGACTGGACTCGAACGCGGCTGCTGATCCGGCGCAGTTGCAGTGGCTTGAAGAGACACTGAGCACGTCCGATTCCCGCTGGAAGATCGTTGCGATGCACCACGCTCCGTACTCTGCGGGC
>JAJCYX010000008.1 GCA_029262715.1 Chloroflexota bacterium | reverse complement strand
ATGCCAGTCTCTCATAGAGGATCGACGGCAACTCAGCTTGCTCCATCAGCCTCTGAGTCTTGGCAACCGGATACTCAACTCTGTGGAACTGCAGGATGTTCGTCTCGTCGTCCAGTATTGCGTAAGCCGCCCTGGGATCTCCGTCTCGCGGCTGGCCGACGCTGCCCGGATTTACAAACCAGCGGCCGACACCACGTGCAAGATACACCGCATCTTCGAACGAGGGTGGAATTTCACCCTCATTGTCAGGTACGAAAAATGTGGCGGGAACGTGGGTGTGACCGTTTGCACAGTTCGGAGTTTCCAGGTGAGGAACGTTGTCTTCGGCCACGAACGAATCTGTTAAATACTCCCACACAGGTTCCCTGGGAGAACCGTGTACCAGTGTGAAATCGCCGGCTACATGACGCTGTGGCAGGGATTCGGCGTACTCATGCGCCTCGTCGGACAGCGCCGTCTTCGTCCATTCTGCCGCATGTTTCGCGTAAGGATTGAAATCATCTGTCGAGATCGATCCCAGCACTGCCAGCTCGTGATTTCCGACAACCGCTACCGCACCAGCTTCCTTCAGGAGCAGCAAGCATTCCGACGGCTGCGGTCCGTAGCCGACAGTGTCGCCGAGCGACCATACGGCATCGGTTGTGCCGAATAATTCAGCATCGCGCAGCACAGCCTGGAAGGCTGCCAGGTTGGCGTGAATATCAGAGACCAGGAGAATTTGAGCCATGTTCCTGAAACTTAACGGCAATACGAGATGTCATCTCAGGCTAGCTGCGATTAACGCTCTGCACCAGTCTTTTTGTCAACAAGATATTGATCGAGATTCATGGGCCAAGCTATACCCCGAGACAGATGATCCGCACCTGGGATGACTACTTTTCAGGGTCAACAGTGCGCCTGCTGCGGGAGCCGTCACTATAATCGCCAGGATGAGCTCTTCCACTTTGCCAGAACCGCCCGGACCACCGGGTGAATTCGAACTGATCGCCGCGCTGAAGCGGTTGATCGATGACGTTCCTGCCGCGCCCGACGTTGCTATCGGTATTGGCGATGATGCTGCAGCGATCGAGTTCGAGTCCGGGGTGCAAGTGATGACCACGGACACCATGGTCGACGGCGTGCATTTCCTGCGCGGCAAAGCTGAATGGGCAGATGTGGGCTGGAAATCAGCAGTCTCGAACCTGAGCGACATCGCTGCAATGGGCGCCGTCCCGCTACACGCTCTCGTGACTATCGGCGTGCCCTCGAACGTGACGGTCATTGAGATGGAGAAGTTGTACAGCGGCATGATAGATGCGTTCAGCCAGTTCGGAGGGAGCATAGTTGGCGGCGATGTAGTGTCTTCCCCCGTCTTTTTCGTGACGGTTGCGCTAACCGGTCGAGCCAGAGAGATCGACAACATGCCGATCATCCTGCAACGAGATGCAGCCAATCCGGGTGACTTGATAGGGGTGACCGGCAGTCTAGGAGGATCGGCTGGTGGGCTTCGCTCGATACTCGAAGGAATTGAAGGCGCCGATGCGGATATGCTGAAGCGCATTCACTACAGACCGGTTCCGAGGGTTCATGAAGCGGAAGCGCTGGTTGAGGGCGGTGTGACGTGCGCAATGGATGTAAGCGACGGGCTGATGGCGGACTTTGAGAAGATCTGCACTGCAAGTGACGTTGGAGCGGTCATCAACGCTTCGGATGTACCGGTGCCAACCGAGTTGAAAACTCTGTTCGGTGATGACGCGGTTCAGATGGCGCTCACGGGTGGTGAAGACTACGAACTCGTATTCACTGCGCCGTTCGATCTGATGGACCGACTTCTCGCACGCCATCGCGGAACAGTCACGCACATCGGTACGGTTGTGGATGTGCCGGACGAAGGTGAGCATGTCATCGCGCTGGACTCAGCAGGCAACACTATCGAACTGGAACACCGGGGATGGGACCACCTTGAATCAAAATAATCCGTTCCCCTTCCCGCTTATGCCGTCCCAGGCCCAGGGACTCGCCGTCGAGAGCCGTTCTGAGGCTGAGACCGTCATGATCGGCCGCGCCATCGGCGAGGCGCTCCGACGCGGTGATGTTGTGCTTCTCATGGGCGAGCTCGGCGCAGGGAAGACGCAGATGGTGCGAGGCATGGCTGTAGGCATCGAGAGCGAGGTCCCAGCACGCAGCCCAACATTTGTGCTTGTGAACGAGTATCGAGGCAGAATCAGGCTCAGCCATTGCGATCTCTACAGGGTTGCGAGCCCGAACGAGGTAGAGGAGCTTGCTCTTGAGGAACGGCTGATAGACGGTGCGCTGGCGATTGAGTGGCCGGAGCGGGCAAACGGCAATTTCCCCGAAGACGCTCTACTAGTTCAGATCGATTTCGGAGAGGGAGATGACGACCGAACTATTCTCCTGACTCCTGGTGGCGACCGTGCAGCCCACCTGGCTATGCGTGCAGCCGCTATCTACGAATCACTGTCGTCAGTTCCTCTGCCAGCCACAGAGACGCCGGAATGAACCTGGTCGCCGTTGACACTTCTACGAGGTGGGCCGGAGTTGGCCTATTGTCCGAATCGGCCGACTCGGGCGAGCGAACCGAGATGGTCTGGAGGTCTGATCAGAACCACGGCTGTGAGCTGATGCCCGCGGTTGTCGAGCTTGCGAGCCAGGCCGGGATCCGCCCTACTGACATCACCCATCTCGCCGTGGCGCTTGGGCCGGGAGGTTTTAGTGCTGTGCGCGTCGGCATCAGCACCGTTATTGGCCTGGCCTTGCCAAACGACCTGACCGTAGTCGGTATTCCCACTCACCTGATCGAGTCGTTTCCGTATCTTGAGCGGGCATCGGCATCGTCACCGATTCTGTCTCTCCTACCGGCAGGACGAGGCGAACTGGCCTGGGCAAGATACGAGTCCGAGACAGAAGAATCTGCGATTGGACTAAGTACAACCAATGAACTTGTTGCCAGTCTCGCACCCGGAGCATTGCTCTGCGGAGAAGGCACGGAGCTTCTCGCAGGAATGGTTGATCCGGAGTCGATTCTCTGCGGAGACCCTCCGACTCGCTCTCCAATCTCGATGCTTGAGATCGCCTCTCGACGAATCGCAAATAACGACTCAACGCCGCTTAGTGAGCTTCGGCCTATCTACGCTCGCCCGCCCAGCATCACGAAGCCTAAGAAACCTGTGTGAGCGGAGAGTTTAGGGTGACTGAACCTCAGCGACACTCCGAATTCACGCGATACACAACACTCAGCTGCGCATCGCAGGTAAAGTAATCTGTCGGCAACGCGATATTCAACTCGAGAGCGGTACGGCTACATCGATAGCAAGTAAACCACTCACAAATCAGCGAAAAACTATCGGGAGAGATGATGGCAACCGAAACAACCCTCGTGCTGGTCAAGCCAGACGGCGTGCAGCGCGGACTTTCAGGCGAGATCGTTCGTCGGCTTGAACAGACGGGACTCAAGATCGTCGGCCTCAAGCTGATGCAGGTCTCTCGAGATCTGGCTGGCAGGCACTATGGCGAGCATGAAGGCAAGCCGTTCTACGCTGGCCTGGTCGACTACATCACATCTTCACCGGTTGTGGCTTTCGCTCTCGAAGGTCCAGACGCCATCTCGATCACTCGCAAGATGATGGGTGTTACAAAGCCTGCTGAAGCGGCGCCGGGCACGATTCGCGGTGATCTCGGTGTGGACATCGGACGCAACCTGATTCACGGTTCGGCAAACACTGAAGACGCG
>JAJCYX010000007.1 GCA_029262715.1 Chloroflexota bacterium | reverse complement strand
CTCAGCTATGGCGGCGACATCGACCGCGAGGACGGGCGGAAGTACGTGCGAATGTATGTGAACGAGGACACCGTTGATCTGGGCGAAGATGGTGTCGAAGCGCTGGATACGCTGTTTGGCATGGCCGCTACTCGGGGCATCATCGATGAGATTCCCGAACTCGATCTGGTTCAGGCGAAATGAGCGGCACAGCCACGTTTCAGACGGTGAACTCCGGCTGACGGGAGCGAATGAAATGAGCGAGTGGCCGGAGCCGCACAGGTTGATCGTCGTTGACGACGATACCGTATTGCGCCCGGTTTTCGAGGCTTCTGCCGATGACCTTTACGCGCTGGTCGTCAAGAACCTTGCCTACCTCGGCCGGTTCCTGGACTTTGCGAATGCCGAATACTCTCTCGCTGACGCTGCGACCTATCTGCAGCAGAGTCGTCAGAACTGGGGACGCAGCCGCGAGCAGGCGTACGCAATCATTCACGAAGGCGAACTTGGCGGTGTAGCCGGGCTACACCATTTCGGGGCGAAAAACCGAGCTGTTGAGATCGGTTACTGGCTATCGGAGCATTTGCAGGGCCGCGGCATCATGACACGGTGCGTTATGAAGATGACCGAGATGGCGTTTGAACACCTTGGCGTGAACCAGGTGAACATCAGCGCTGATGTGGTTAATGAGCGGAGCAGGGCGATTGCTGAACGAACCGGTTTTAGCTTTGACGGTGTGACTCGCCAGTGGCTTGTGAACGCGGCAGGAGAACTGGCGGATATGGCGCGGTACTCGATGCTCAAAGACGAATGGGCAAGGTGGCGAAGTGAGCATTGAGCCGCCACTTCCGGATGTGGTTGAGGTCGATAGCGAGGTCACGCTGCGACGCTCGTTCGACACGCCGCCCGAGGTGATGCATTCGCTGATTCACCGGAACCTGGAGCATCTTGGCAGGTTCTTGCCGTGGGCGTTGCCGACGTACGACATCGAAGGTGCGAAGGCCTTTGCGCAGATGAAGCGAGAGGCGTGGAACGAGTCTGGCGAGCAGGGCTTCTCGATCTACTTCAAGGACGAATTCGTTGGCGCGGTAGGAATGCGCGGGTTCGATTCACCGGTGCGAGCGGCGACTATTGGCTACTGGCTGTCTGAACACGCGCAGGGTAACGGCGTAATGACTCGCAGCGTGAGCGCGCTGGTGAGGCTGGCGTTCGTGACTTACGGGCTGAACCAGGTGATTATCAAGGCGGCTCCGACGAACACACGTAGCAGGGCGATTCCAGAGCGACTGGGCTTTACCGAAACAGGGCTAGAGCGGCAGATGTCAAAGAATGTTCACGGGGAGCTGCTGGACCTGGTCATTTACTCGCTGTTGAGGTCAGAGGCGGCAGGCCGCGTTTTCTGAGCGCGAGGCTCGACATGAGGGAGAGAGTAGGTCTCTCTGTCGGCAGCCGACCCACCCTCTAACTCCCTCCCAGACGGGAGGGAGTATGTCAGTTGTGCTGAGTTGATAGGTGCTCCATGGCCTCCCTCATGTCTCACGGTCAGATCGCTCCGATGTGGTCAAGATGACATGTGTCGACGGCTGATTACTCATGATAGGCCGGTTACAGACGGATCGCCCCGCCCCCGGTCCTTGACCCGCGAGCAGGTACCGAGGCTCAGGACGAAGGGCCGTGACCGCCGAGCCTGGCGACCACCATGCTCCGAGATTCCTCACCCACTTTTGACCGATAATCCTCATCCGATGAGACATACTACGGGTGCATTTGGTCGCATTCTTAGGTACAGGGATTGTTGAGCGAACAGGAGCGTTGATGGCAGCCGGACCTGCTGGCGAAACCGGCGAAAGCCTTAACCGAAGGCTTGGCGTATTCGAAATGACCGCTACCGGCGTCGGCATCATTCTCGGAGCCGGCATATATGTGCTCATCGGCGAAGCGGCCGGGCTTGCTGGCAACGGTGTCTGGTTGCCGTTCCTGATCAGCGCCGTGGCCGCTGCGTTCACCGGTCTCAGCTACGCAGAGTTGGCATCACGCTATCCGAGGGCCGGAGCCACGTTCGAGTACACGCGGCAGGCGTTCGGCCCAAGAGTTGGCTTTGTCGCCGGCTGGACCATGCTGTTTGCTGCCATGATCCAGGTCTCGGCAGTTGGAATCGGCTTTTCTGGCTCCCTCTCTGACCTCACCTCTGTTCCTCGTGTGCCAGTCACGATCGGCCTGATCGGCGCATCGGCGATTGTGCTCTGGCTGGGAGTTCGTGAGTCCGTGAGGCTTGGCATCACGTTCGCTTTGATCGAGGCGTTCGGGCTGATACTGGCCGTTGCGGTGTCTGCCCGGTTCGTTGGCGACGTCGATTACCTGGAGTTTGCCGGTGGATTCCCGGACGTAATGCGTGGTTCGGCCTTGCTGTTCTTTGCGTTCCTGGGTTTTGAGCAGATGGCAAACCTTGCGGAAGAGGCAAAAGATCCTCAGCGCAATTTGCCGCGCTCGATCATCTTTGCGGTTTCGATCATCACGGTGGTCTACATGCTGGTGGCGATAACAAGTGTCAGCGCCGTTGACTGGCGAGACTTGGCGGTCTCGGACGCACCGCTCGGACTGGTGGTAGAGACCGCTACCGGCTCTGAGCTTTCGAGCGTGCTGTCTGTGATTGCGCTCTTCGCAACTGCGAACACTGTGCTTTTCGGGCTGATGGCCGCTTCTCGGCAAGCGTTCGGAATGGCAAGGGCAGGGGTTTTGCCCGAGCCGCTGGCGAGGCTGTCAGCGACAAGACGCACGCCGTTGGTTGCGATCATCGTAGTGACGGTTCTTGCTGCGCTGTTTTCGATTGTCGGAGACATTGGCAAAGTGGCGCAGATGAGCAATGCAGCGGTGCTGATCGCTTTCATCCTGGTGAACGCTTCGCTATTAAAGCTAGGCTTTGGGCGGGGTGATGACACAGGGACAGGCAGCGGTGTCGCCACTCGCTGGAAGGTGGGCGGTGTGAGCGCTGTTCCGGTGCTTGGCATGGCGACGTCTGGGGTGATGCTTGGCTATACGGGCGTAGTCCCGGTATTACTGGCGCTTGCGCTGGTGGTTACGGGTATTATTGTCGGATCATTTAGCGACCGTTTTTCGGGGCAGTCTCGTAGCGATTCTGACGGCAGAATCGGCTGATTGAACTGCGTAAAACTAAAAAGGACCGAGCCAACAGTGCTCGGTCCTTTTTAGTTCGCTTGAGCGTTATTTGCTAGCCCTTGAACTTGAACCTGTTTGAACCGGTTCTTTCGAATTCTGGCATGGAACGGAGAACAGCGCCAACCATGGTTCCCGGTCTGGCAACTCCAAGGTTTGCGCCATCACTGCTCAGG
>JAJCYX010000006.1 GCA_029262715.1 Chloroflexota bacterium | reverse complement strand
CGTGAGCGGGCCGGCCGGATTTCAATTGTTGCTGATAAAGCGGAGCCGTTTGAACTGATCACGGAGGGTTCTGGATCGTCATCTCAGACGAGTCCGGGCGCGGTTAGTGAAGATTCTGCTGCGGCACCGGCTCCTGCGAGCGCACCACCCACGAACTCAAACGGAACGAACGGCACCAATGGGTCTCACAAGACAAACGGGCAGGCCGCTTCAAACGGCATAAATGGCGCTAAGGAATTGAACTCAACAACGACTATGGAACAACACCCAAACGGCTCCACTCCAGCAGCACCCGATATCTCATCTGCATCTGACGCACCGTTCGATGTTAGTCCGGCCGCAACCAGCGACGCGCCCACGGTTGAAACAACATCTACACCTCTGCCGCGTTCGAATGGCTCTGTGCTAATCAGGGTTGAGGACACTGGCCGATCTGCGGAAGACCGCTACCGGCTTGAGGACGTTGTGCGTGTACTACTGGAGTTCAAGGGAACGTCTGCCGTAACGCTAGAAGTCAAAACCTCTGGACGCGTCGTAACAATGGATATGCCGTTTGCGACGGTCGATCCCTGTCCCGAGCTCGAGACGAGGCTTTCCGACCTTCTAGGTGCAGAGAACATCTCGTTGCCCGTCGCCACCGGTTAATCTGTCTGAATCCAGGCTTGCGGCATTCGCCACGGCCTGAAACCGAAGGGCGTGCCAGTGAAAACGGGCAACAAGTGGGTGGCGTTTGTGACGGCCCCTGACCAGATCACGGGCGAGATGTGGTGCATGATGCTGCGCGCTTCAGGTGTGAACTGCCGCGTACGAGATTCGAACCCCAGCTTCATCGGCCCATCGCTCTATCCGGTCAGGCTGACAGCCCCGGAAGATCAGAGTGACTTGGCGCTACAGATCCTGCAAAACGATGTTGAGCTAGGGCCGAAGAATGAGTCGAGGGCGATGCGGGAACGGCAGGACCGTAGAGACGATGAGAACGACCGTGCGCCGAAACGGCACGAGGATGGCGAAACGGCCGGGCAGGCTGATCCGGTTTAGGGCGGCGGCAAGCCGCGTTTTGCCGTGAGCGGCGTTCTCCGGTGAGTCGCCGGCTTATGTCAATTGAAAAAGTGGCTGTGCCACTCTTCGCCCCGAGCGAGCGCGAAGGACCCGGGGGTGAAGGGCGACCAATCGAATATTGGCCGGTGCACGAGCAATCAGCTATCGTCGCCTGTCATCCCGACCGGGGGTACCCGCTTGCGGGTCCAGGGATCTGAGCGAGTCAGCAAGGTATCCCCAGGAGATTCTGAATCAAGTTCAGAATGACAGGTACGCCACCACGACATGCCTCGGTAGCAATAAGACTTGCATCTGAGTTGCCCCACCCACCGGCTCCTTCGCGCCCGCTCAGGACGAAGAGTTATGGGCTACATCTCGATCGAACGGGCGAAGTCTTATCTGTAGCTAAAGCAGCACTACTTCGAGTCACCCGTCATCTCTTCTAGCGCAAGCCGATTCAGTGCGATAAGTGTTCTCGTCGAATGCATGGCGTCGTTGAGTTCTTGCCGCATCTCATCAATACGGTTCATCAGTACATTCGCTGGTGGATGGTCTGGTTCATCCAGGAACTCGTAATCGGTCGCCAATCGGTGTCTGGTCGTGAGTCTGTCGAATCTGTTGCGCTCATGTGGCATACAGTCCATTCCACAACGTGACGACTAGGTGAGCATCTGCGCTAACCGTCAAAAGTTATGCGGCCACGCATCAACCTCTGCCTTTTCGTGAGCAGGCACTGCCGGTTGAACCGGATCCGGCACCCGACCAGGTATCTCGTAGCCGACCAGGCTATCCCGCGGCTACCGGCACTTGTGTGCTTTCCATCCTTAGCAGGCGCTCTTTCATTGGCAGACCAACCCCGCCGCCGAAGCCATGCAATTCGCCGTCTGAGCCGATCACACGGTGGCACGGCACGAGCAGCGCAACCGGGTTCTTTGCCATCGCCTGACCTGCTCCCCTTGCTGCACGAACATTGCCCGCCTGCTCAGCCAGCCATGCATATGTACGAGTCTCACCATTGGGAATCGAACGGCACGCCTCACGAGCGCGCTTGAAGAACGGCGACATCGATGTCATATCTATCTTGAGCGCAGTCAGGTCCGCTTCTTTGCCCGCGCAATATGCCTGCACCTCTTCTCGCACATCGGCAAGAGCATCGGGGTCAAGGTCGGCGTGCTCGATCTCGGGTCGAACGTGATCGTAAGCCTGCTCAATTATCGGTTCAGGCAGGCTGGTGCGAACTACGCCATTCTCATTTCCAACAACCGCGACCCAGCCCATTTCAGTTTCGAAAATATCGTAATGCATTTGCTTTCCTTTTGTGCTCTGGCGTTAAGTAGCACCGCGGCCTTCACCCAGTTCAGGCCCAGCCCCGCCGACCAATCTTACGCGGTAACCCAGCAGGCCGCGCAAGACGTGTCGCCAGTGTTTTTGCAGCCCATCCGCTGCCTCATGGCTATCCGGTGCAGCATATCTGCCTCGTTCAAACTCGACTGCAATGAACATTGCTGATTCTGCAACACCGGGTGCTGCAACTCCAATCGCCGCGGCATACTCGGTCGGCGTGTCCCATCGCCTGCGCCTGACCCCAAGCAACTTGCCGGTTCGAACCATCTTGGTATACGCCTGCTCAGCCTGTGACATGCCCCTGTGCCACAGCCGCCAGACTACGTACAGGACCGTCAGCACTCCGAAGATTGCTACCGGGATAATTATTGCCAGCACCGGGAATCCACCGCCACCGTTGTTCTGCGCGGCCGCTTGCTCCGCAAGAGCCAATTCTCTCGCTTCCCTGGCAAGTTCATCAAGACCAGCCAGGTCTAACAAGAAGTCAGGGTCGTCTTCGATGGCTCCGATGTTAGGGATTTGGCCAGCTATCGAGGGTTCAACTGAGAATTGCTCTCCGCGACTAGGTTCTGCACGTCCGGGGGTGACTTCGATATCAACCCAGCCGTAGTCAGCGAAGTAGGCCTGAGTCCAGCCGTGACGGTCTCTGTCCCGTATCAGGAACTTACCTGCACCCGCGATGTACTCACCGGTAGCCCATCCTGCGACCATGCGAGCTGGCACGCCCGCTGCGCGCAGGAGCACGGTGCCTGCTGACCCGTAGTACTGGCTGTAGCCC
>JAJCYX010000005.1 GCA_029262715.1 Chloroflexota bacterium | reverse complement strand
GACATAGCGAGGTCTCTCGCGTGGTTTCCGATCACGATACCGGCCACCACCACGGCGATAGGGCCTGAGATGTGTAAGGCAACCGCAAGCGCGTAACCGCCTGTGACCAGCGCAAGAGTTAGAAGCAACTCGGTTGCATAGTCGTCCAGGGACTTCATCAGGTAGTAGGTGACAAGACCCAGTCCGAGCCCTAGCGCTGCGCCACCTACGGCCTCCTCCAGCAGAAACAGCGACACATTCCCGAAAGTGGGATCGGTGTGGCCCTCCACCGTTTCTAGAATTGTCAAGAAGACAACTACTGCGATGCCGTCGTTGAACAGCGATTCCCCGGCAATCTTGGTTTCGAGGCTTTTAGGTGCTTTCACACTCTTGAGGATCCCGAGAACGGCGATGGGGTCTGTGGGTGCGATCAGTGCGCCGAAAAGCAGCGCCCACGAGTACGGAAGATCGAATCCAATCAGGTCGGCAGCAAGCCAGAACAGTGTTCCTGTAATAAACGTTGCGCCAGTGACACCGGCGGTCGCCATGATCGTAATCGGTATTTTTTGTCGTCGTAGTCGTTCAAGGTCTACGTGAAGTGCACCGGCAAATAGCAAGAACGCCAGCATGCCGTTGAGAACCAAATCTTCAAAATTGATCGCCTCAACAACCCCTGTTGCATCTGCGAGGGAGATGACGTCCAACTTGCCTAACAGGATCACGAACAGCGATCCGATTAGCGATATCACCAGCAGGCCAACAGTCGGAGGCCATTTGAGGTACCGAGAGTTGAGGTAACTCGCCACTGCGGCAGCGACTATGATGGCGGCGAGCGCCTGGAAGAAGGTCATGTTTTCGCGGCTATTTGATCATCGAAGGCGAAACTGGCATTGAACAGATCCCAAAGGTTGATATCTACCGCTGCCTTAGTCAAGCCGCCCCACGTTCGAAGATTCCCTGAACACCGGACATAAAAGGACGGAGCGAGCAATGACCGGCCCTGTCTATCTTGCCCACGACCACATGGATCGCGCCGAAGATTTCAAGCGCGATTTCGCAGCTGGTGTAGCGGGGAAAATCCTGCACCTGACTATCGACTCCTGGATTGAAGCGCCGACTAGAGAGGAGTACGAGGCTGCCTATTACTCGTACGACAGATACATGGAGCGTGCTCTCGCCGTTGCTGCCAGAGTTCACGCTAGCGCCGTTGATCCTTCAAGCAATACTCGGATTGTGCGTTGCTACTCAGACCTACAGGCCGCATCACGAGACGGACAGTTTGCGGTGATCCTCGGCAATGAGGGAGGCAAGATACTCGGCTCAGATATCTCGCTCGTTGACGCCTGGTGGTGGATGGGACTGAGGCATGTTCAGTTCAACTGGGCCATGCGCAATTTGATCGGAGCGAGTCAGTCGAATGAACATGAGCCAGGCCAACCCGGACTAACCAAGTTCGGCGTTGAGGTTGTTAAGCGGATGAATGAGCTCGGCATGATTGTCGATGTTTCTCATTCCGCACCACAGACCATTTGTGACGTGCTGCGTATTACTAAGAAGCCCATCCTGAACTCTCACAGCGGTTCGCGGAAGATCGCAGACAAACAGCAGAATCTCTGGGACGAACAGATCCGTGATATGGCTGACAACGGTGGCGTGATCGGGGTTCATTTCTGCTCACGGCTGGTTCTCGGAATCAACAACAAGCAGGCTGAGATTTCTGATGTCGTCCGGCAGATTCGATACCTTGTCGATGTCGGCGGTATCGATGTAGTTGGGCTCGGTCCTGACTGGGTGCTTGGCAATCCCGAGCGAGATCGAACTTATCTACGAAATACGGACCAGACAGATATCACGTGGACAAAAGGTCTTGAGCACAGTGGCGAGATTTCAAACCTGATTCCAGCGCTTGTGCATGGTGGATTTAACGGCTCCGAGATCGATCAGATCGTAGGCGGCAACCTGTCACGCCTTATCAAGGACGTGCTACCGGCGTGAGATTGACCGAAGTGAAATACGAAGGCCCTTTTCACTGAGAAAAGTTGAAAATACCTCTACAGGGAGACGATTTCTGGTCAACACTCTTCCAAACTCGAGCCCATGATGAACACATTCAGAGTGGCCTATCCGGAATCAAGAACGCTTACGGGTCAGGTCTTTAGACCGGTTGTGGACCCGAGAACCTATCTGCGGGCACTGCACCTGTTCGCAATGTTTCCTCTGGGGATCGCCTATTTCGTATCACTGGTGGCGCTGCTGGCGTTTGGAGGGTCACTGATCTGGACCTTCCCGGGGGCGCTGGTAGTCCTTTTCACGATCTTCGGGTCAAGGCTGGTTGGCGACCTTGAATCGATCATTGTCAGCCGAGTAGCTGAGACCGAAATCAAGCGCCCTCCGTGGCGAACTGAAGGCGTCGAAGGCTGGCGAAGCCGGTTATGGATACGGTTGATCGACCCGACAACCTGGACCGGAATCGTCTATCTCTTTATACAGTTCCCAATTGGAATCGGAGTATTCGTCTCCCTTGTAGTCTCGTTCGCTATCTCCGGTTCATTTATCGCGTCCCCGCTGATTATTCACTTCACCGGAGACCCGCTTGAGATGGAGTTCGCCGGCTGGTCGCTGCTCATCGACAAACCGGTAGAGGCGATCTGGTTGATCCCGATCGGCCTTCTGATGCTCCTCTTTACCGTTCATCTCGTGACGGCGGCTTCGGCGCTTCATGCCGTTTGGGCGAAGTTCATGCTGGGTTCGCGAGCCAGTGCGATTCAGCAGTCGTCTCTCCCACCTGAGCCGCCGAAGCCTGATTCACATGAATCAGTGACCGCGCCACCAGATCACCCACGGCCAGACCCTGGCGATACCGTTCGACCATTTGGCCCAACTGCGCATCAAAGTGGGATCCTTCGAAGTGAAACGCCTCCGGCAGACAGGCACTCTGTGCCGGGGGCAGACAGGCATCCGGCGCCGGGGGAGCGAGTTGCCCCACCCATTCCCCTGGCCGAAAGAACGTTACTGGAGTCTCTCACGTCGAGAGAGTATGAGGTGCTTTTGCTATTGGCTCGCGGAATGACGAACGCTGAAATTGCGGAGTCATGCGTGATCAGCCAGGGAACCGTGAAGACGCACGTAAAACGGATACTGGCGAAGCTTCAACTTCACGACCGCACCCAGGTAGTTGTCTTCGCATACGAAACGGGGCTGGTCTCTCCGGGACCTGAGCAGCCGGCGTGGTCCGCTGTGAGTTCCTCGCAAGCTCCGTTCATCTTCTGGCACTCAGACAGGCATCGTCCGCTTTGAGTACTCCCGTCCAACCTGCGCAGTGTCCTCTCGATGCCCTGCCACAACGCCAACACCTTCATCGATTTTTTCCTTGATGTTCTCAGGTGTGCCGCTATCGAGGAACGCAAGCCCATTAGCCTTGCATGCGTCTCGTACGCGTTCTCGCGCCTCAACTAGACGCGGATCAAGCGGCTTCGACGGGTCCCGTTTGATTCCGAATGACATGTGCAGATCGCCCGGTCCCCACTCGGCGAAACCTATTCCAGGCACCGTTAGTGTCTGCTCCACGTTCGTCAATGCGCGGACTGTTTCAATCTTGACCCCCAGGAGCAGTTCGCCATCGGGATTCACCGGCCATGGATCGCACTTATCGACATACTCGCCTGCGCTCACGCCCCACACGGGTGCGGATGTGGGCTGGGAACCGGTTCCCCGAGTTCCGCGGTCAAGCCCGCGCCCCACTCCCTGCATGTTTATCGGGTAACGGCACGACTCAACAAACGCTCTCACAGCGTCCGGTGTCTCTGCCTGACAAAGGAGAATGCCGTGGACACCTCTTGCAAGAACCTGCCGGAACTGCCACGCGTTGTATCGAATGTAGTCCTCGGACGAACCTTCAACTGGAGTCTCAACAATAACCGGCGGAGTGCGATGACCTGAGTTCGTTGGACCGCCGTCTATCAGGCCGCGCATGTATTCATCGAGCCCGGCCATGTTAAAGGAGCCGTGCTCCATGCCTACGTTGATGTAATCTGCCCACGTTTTGGCATCCTGTTTACCTTGCTCGTAAGTCAGTACGTGGCCCGTGTGACCGCCGTCATAGTAGATCGGCTGATTGTCAGCTAGCAGTTCGATCGCGCGATTGATTCGGGATGGCATTCGCCGCTCCAACTCATGATTTATGTAGTTCTATTTGAAAGCCCCGTGTGGCTGGAGCGATCTTATAGCACATACCTGTAGGCCTGAAGTCGGTCTTAAGTTGAGCCCGATTTCTGTTGTGGTCACTCCCTGGAGCGAGCATCTGTGCAGTTGTCCAGATACTCTTAGTGGCCGTCGCAGGGCCGAACTGGAAACATCTCCCAACATCAATGTCCAAAATCATTCATGCAAAATACGCTGGGCAATTGCTCAGACTGCTATTACTCGCCGTCCCTGTTTTACTAGTTGCATGTACGGCCCCGTCGGCCAGTGTCCAGGACAAGAACTGGACTCTGGCTACCGACCTGGTCGAAACATCGGACCGAGTGCTGGTCGCCAAGTTCGTTGATTCGCGAGAGCAGAATATTCAATTGATCGACTCCGTAACTGGCGCTATCGCAGGTGATACCGACGTACTGTTCAGGCAGTTCGAAGTGCTCGATACCTTGAAGGGCACATCGGATACGGGTGATCTGTTATGGATCGCATTCGAGCCGGGAAGATCCGGAGAGTTGGTGGACGCAGAAGGCGCCCTGCAAGGCTTTGACGAGGTTGAGACATATGTGCTGTTCTTGAAAGGCCGACTCCGGCCTCTCGAGTATCCAACTGAATTCGGCCCAGTGCTATGGACCGGCAATGGCGAACCTTCGTTTGCGGAGCTGATCGGTGATGAGCTCGAGTTCAGAGCTGAGCGACCCTACCTGGACTTGCTTTCGGATCAGGGTCTTTCTCTCACTGATCCACCTTCAGCATCACCGTTCACTATGACGCTGACTGAGGCCAGGGAGATAGCCAACTGATGCCATCCCGGCACGATTCCTATCAAGACGGTAACGAGATTTCAAAGGCAACATGACTAAACGAATCCTGGTTTCTAACGACGACGGAGTCAATCACCCAGCGCTCTGGGACCTTGTTAGAGCGATCGGCGACGCTGGTGAGGTTGTTGTGTCAGCCCCGGACCGGAACTGCAGTGGAGCCGGCACTGCAATGACGCTTCACAATCCGTTCAGGGCCAATGAAGTGCGCACCCGCGTGGAAGGCGTGAAAGCGTACGCAGTACAGGGCATGCCCGGTGATTCCGTGGTCCTGGGCCTGCGAGAACTAGCCGACGGTCCTGTGGATGTCGTGATTACGGGCATCAACCCGGGCAATAACGTGACAACAAATGTGCTCATCTCCGGAACGCTTGGTGCCGCATATGCCGGACATCTGAACGGAATTCCTGCCATGGCGATCTCGGTCGGGTACAAAGTGGATACAACCGACGAGGTGCTGCAAAGAGCGATTCGTGCCGCTGTCGACACACTACTCGAACACGATGGCCCCGCACTTGTGAATCTGAATTTCCCGTGGGCCGAGGACTGGCCGTTGAAGGGAGCCCGCGTAACATTCCCGGCACCGCGTATCCTGGAAGACCGAATCAGGCAGGATGAGAGTGGATCCGACCAGTTCTACTGGATGTACCGGGAACTCGTGGACGGAGTCGATTTTGACACGCTGCCAGAAGATTGCGACGTGGCAGCGCTTCGAGCGGGATTTGTTTCGGTTAATTCAATGGCATGGCCAATTGATCCGCAAAGGGACGCTCCGTTGATCGAGAAGATAGCTGCGAATATTGAAGCAGCGGTTCTTTGATCGATTTCTTGACGAGTTGACCTGTAGCGAACAGAATCGCAGCGCGGATTCTGCGTGCTGTCGACGATTTTTACCACCACATGGAGATGACCATGCTGTACGAGTTGCGTATCTATGAGTGCTTCCCCGGAAAGCTGCCGGACCTGAACAAGCGGTTTGCAGACCACACGATGAAGCTTTTCGAAAAGTACGGAATCGTAAACGTCGGCTACTGGACGACTGAGGTCGGCCCGAGCGCCAACGAGCTGACGTATCTGCTTGGGTTTCGCGATGCGAATCATCGTATGGAGGCCTGGGAGAGCTTCCGCGCTGACCCTGAGTGGCACAAGGTTGTCGAAGAGTCCCATCGCAACGGGATCATCGTCAAAAACGTACGAAACCAGTTGCTGGTCTCCACCCCTTACTCACCAATCCAATGAGCGGTAGTTCGTGATTACTCGCTCCCGTTCGGGTTCGGTCGTTAGCGTCTGTAGCAGTACAGGCCACACCATGTCGAAACCGGTTCGTCCGGCGATCACGCTGGTGAAAGGACTCGGCGTCGAGGGAGACGCTCACGCTGGAGTGACGGTGAAACACCGATCCCGGGTTCGCCGCGATCCGTCGCAACCGAATCTGCGCCAGGTCCACCTGATTCACAGAGAGCTAAACGAAGAGTTGAGCCAGGCAGGGTTCGAGGTTCATCCAGGTCAGATGGGCGAGAACATTCTGACCGAAGGAATTGATCTTCTTTCGTTACCAACGAATACCGTACTGAGAATTGGCGAATCCGCTGCTATCAAGGTGACCGGCTTGCGCAATCCATGCCTCCAGTTAGACGGACTAGAGCCGGGGCTTATGGAAGCTGTGCTTGACCGAGATGAGGCTGGGAACCTCGTCAGGAAGGCCGGGATCATGGCCACCGTGATTCATGGCGGAGAAATAAAACCCGGAGACCAGATCGTGTCGGAGCTTCCGCGTGAGCCGTTCCACTTACTGGAACCTGTTTGATCGCTCTCGTAGGGCAAAAAACCGTTGCTCCTCAGAATGAAAGGAACGTCTCCTGAAGCCGGTAATTCCTGGTGATCAGGCTGACTCAGATTCCACTGAACTCGTCCAGGGTGGCATCTATCGCGGCTGGCCTATAGCGGCAGTAACGTTCGCCGTGCTGGGCGCTGTACTTGGCACGGCGCAGTTCGCATTCGGTGTGTTCATCATCCCTCTTGAGGAAGAGTTCGGGTGGACGCGCACTGAAGTCAACGTTGCACTCTCGCTTGGAGTACTGACAGGTGTCTTTTCACCGATCGCCGGCAGGTACATGGACCGCTTCGGTGCACGCTGGGTAATGGCCATCGGTCTGGGGATAGTCGGAATCGGATTTTTCCTGCGCGCTTCGATGAACGAGTTGTGGCAGTTCTATGCGTTCAGCGCCGTGGTGTTCGCAGGCACAGCCGGTGTGACCAATCTTCCAGCTGGCCGACTCGTGACGGTGTGGTTCGCAAAAACCCGCGGTCGGATGATGGGATTTGTCACTGCCGGTAACAATTTCGGTGCCATGATTTCAGTGCCTCTAGTTGCCGCGCTGATCGTTTCTGCTGGCTGGCGATCCGGCTTTGTTGTGATCGGCGCACTGATGATCGCGCTCATGGTGCTGACGCTAGTGGTCGTAAGGGATAGACCGCAAGATGTTGAGAAAGAGATGGGCAAGCGATGGACACCGAGCGGAGCAACCGCCGCGTCTGCGCAAGCGTCCCTGGAGGGCTTCACGACACGCGAGGCGATGCGCCTGAACGCCTTCTGGTTGATCATGGTTGGAATGGCTCTCCAGCAGTTCGCACGCACCGCTGTTGCCAGCCAACTGATTCCGCACCTTGAGCAGGACGGCTTCAGTACCGGTTCTGCGGCGATCGCTGTGTCACTTGTCGCCTTCTTCGCAATGTCCAGCAAAATCATCTTCGGTGGACTGAGTGAAAAGATCACTGCGCTCTATGCATACGTGATCATCATTGCGCTTCAGATCATCGGGCTGCTGATACTAGTGTTCAGCCCAAACCTGCCGATCACATGGTTTTCGCTGGTGATCTTCGGACTTGGTATGGGCGGAGTCGGGGCATTGGGACCGCTGGCTATCGTTGAGACATTCGGGCTCAAAAGCCTTGGCCGCATCCTGGGTCTCATGAGTTTTGCGATAATTCTGCCTACAGTCGTCGGTCCTGTGATGTCTGGCCAGGTGTTCGACCGCACCGGGATGTATGACGCAGCGTTTCTCGCGACGGCTGCCTTGCTCACGGTGTCAATGGGATGTTTCTTCTTCGCAGGGTTTCTCAAGCCGCGGGGTTCCAGGATCACAGGGTCGACGGCGTAGCATCGCTTTTTGTTGGAGAAGCCGGTCCAGCGTGATACTGTCTGCGGTGGCCGAGCGGAGTTGAACAGTTCGTCGAATACAGACCACCCCAATGCCAAATCTACAACGGCTGAAAAACCTCTCAGGTAGCGCTTCGATCGTCGGGGTCGCAGAATCCGACTCTCTTGGTAAAGTTCCAGAGAAATCCCCGCTCGCGCTCCACTCAGAAGCTGCCTTGAATGCCCTGAACGATGCCGGGCTTCAGCTTTCGGAGGTCGATGCACTGTTCACTGCCGGATGGTCCACGCTTGATGTCGCTGAGTACCTTGGCATTCAACCTCGCTTTACAGACAGCACCTCCGTCGGCGGTTCGTCGTTCGTCATCCATCTCGCTCACGCCATGGCGGCCATCGCGGCCGGTTATTGCGAGGTTGCGTTGATTACGCACGGGCAGTCTGGCCGGTCTGACCGTGCGCCTATCCCGCGCAATCCGGGCGCGCCAATGACGCAGTACGAATACCCGTACGGGATCATCGGGCCTCCAATCTCCTATGCAATGGCATGCCGCCGGTATATGCATGAGTACGGGGAAGATAGAACCCGACAGGCGATGGCCGAGATTGCGGTCTCAACTCGTAAGTGGGCCAACCTGAACCCGAAGGCTTACTTCCACGACACACCGTTGTCGTTTGATGACTATCACGACTCCCGATGGGTTGCGTGGCCGTTTCACCTGGTCGATTGCTGTCTGGTGACAGACGCCGGTGCTGCGATCGTGGTTACAACGCCTGAGCGAGCGAAGAACAGTCGCAAAGGTGGAATCAGCGTGCTCGGCGCAGGCGAAGGGCACGATCACTCGATGATCTCTCAGATGCCGGACCTGACGCGGGCTTTCGGTCGCAACACGGGGCCCCAGGCGCTGGAGATGGCTGGCGTAAAGCACAGCGATCTTGATCTGACCATGATCTATGACTCGTTCACCTACACGGTGCTGGTCACGCTGGAAAACCTTGGATTCTGCCCACCCGGGGAAGGTCCAGACTTTCTTGCCGACCAGGTGAGTGCTCCGGGAGGCTCGTTCCCGTTGAACACAAACGGTGGCGGACTCTCGTATACGCATCCGGGGATGTACGGCATCTTCACCATCGTCGAAGCTGTACGGCAATTGAGAGGCGAGGCTGGCGAGAGGCAGATCGATAAACACGAGCTAGCCCTAGCGCACGGTACAGGTGGCTTGCTGTCTTCAACCGGCACCGTAGTTCTCGGGAGATCTTGAATAATGTCACCTGAGTACACAAAGCCAGTCCCAGTACCGCAGCCTGAATCTGATCACTACTGGGAGCAAGCAAAGAGCGGGAAACTGGTCTTTCAGAAGTGCAGTGATTGCGATTCCGTACAGTTCTATCCGCGTATTCTCTGCGTCGCTTGCAGTAGCCGCTCGCTCGACTGGATCGAATCGTCCGGTAAAGGAACGCTCTTCACATTCGCCATAGCACACGTGCCGCCACATCCGGGGTTCCGCGAAGACCTGCCGTACATCACGGCAATCGTGGAGCTGGAACAGGGCGTAAAGATGCCGTCACAAGTAATTGGCATTGAACCCGACCCTGATCTGCTACATATAGGCATGCCACTAGAAGTAGTATTTGAAGAGATTTCAGAGTCGATCTCACTTCCAAAGTTTCGACCAGCGGAATAGCCACCGCTTTTCTAGCGAAGATCAACAGTTGTCTGATCGACAGATGACTCATTAGAAATTTCGCTCTCACCAACAGACCGCATCTATCCCTTCCAATATGAACGACAGCTTCCTTAGATTTTCCGACATTCATCCAGGCGAGATTGAGCCGCTTGTGCGGCGCGCCATAGCAATAAAGTCCGGAGAGCACGGAAAACCTCTGGCTGGTAAATCGGCCGTTTTGATGTTTGAGAAACCATCGCTCAGGACGAAGCTCAGTTTCTGGGTTGGCGTGGAAAAGCTGGGAGGCAAGCCCGTTTACTTCGGTCCTGAGGAGGTTGGACTCGGGAAGCGTGAGCCAGTCTCTGATGTGGCGAAAGTGGTCTCTCGCATGAGCCAGATTGCCATCATTCGCACGTTTGCCCAGGATGTGCTTGACGAATTTTCTGCAGCAGGATCAATTCCGGTTGTGAACGCTCTCTCGGATTTCGAGCATCCCTGCCAGGCTCTTGCTGATGTACAGACTATCTTCGAGCACCAAGGAACACTGCGTGGCGTCCGAGTCGGATACGTCGGTGATGGAAACAACGTGGCGCGTTCCCTAGCGTACGCAGTCGCAGGGTCCGGCGGGCATTTTGTTATCGCTTCTCCAGCAGGATTCGAGCTCGACCAGGACACACTTGTTGGCTCGTCGAACTACGGTTCTGAGCTTGGAGGCACGGTGAAGCAGGTGAGGTCACCGGTTGAGGCTGTCACCGGTGCGGACATCGTCTACACCGATGTGTGGGCGAGCATGGGGCAGGAGTCCGAAGCTTCTACACGAATGGAAGCGTTCTCCGGGTACCAGGTAAACCCAGAACTGATGTCGTCGGCCGCCTCGAATGTGAAGTTCATGCATGACATGCCCGCCCATCCTGGGGAAGAGGTCTCAGAGGGCATGCTTGAGCACCCATCATCGATTGCGTTCGAGCAAGCCGAGAATCGACTGTGGGCACAGGCGGCGCTGGTTGAAGCCCTGCTGACGTAGCCGGTGATCTATTTTCCTGTCCCGGTGAACCTTCAAGTTGGTAAATCTCTTCTCCGCAGTTGGCTTTAACGCGAACTGTGAGCGATGATTAGACTTGAACTGAACAGGAGCAGCCTGATCTTGTCCTCAAGACTTCCGGTCGTCGCCATCGTCGGCCGGCCAAACGTTGGAAAATCTACGCTTTACAACCGCCTCGCAGGCCGGAGAATGGCGATCGTCTCCGACATACCCGGAACGACCCGCGATCGCATATCGCTGGACGCCGAATGGCACGGCAAACGCTTTCTGCTAGTCGACACCGGAGGGATCGAGGACAGACCTGGCGATCTTCTCTGGGATGACGTGCGCGCCCAGACGGCTGTTGCACTCGAAGATGCAGACGTCGTGATCCTCGTTGTCGATTCAGCAGCAGGTATTTCACCTGGCGACCGTGAGGCGACTGATCTTGTCAGACGGTCCGGCAAGCCGTACGTGCTGGCAGCAAACAAAGCAGACAACTTGAATCGTGAAGTGGCTGCGGCCGATTTCTATCAGTTGACCACCAATGATCCGATACCGATCAGCGCGTATCACGATCGTGGCATCTCCGACCTGATGGAAAAACTTTTCGAGATGATGCCGATCGAGCCGGGCGATGAGCCAGCCAGTGGGTCCATCAGGGTGGCGCTCGCAGGCAGGCCGAACGTCGGTAAGTCGGCGCTGTTCAATGCATTGACAGGAGAGGAGCGGTCGATTGTCAGCCCAATCCCTGGCACGACCCGAGATTCGATTGACAGCCGTTTCTCATTCGAAGGCAATGAGCTTACGTTTTTGGATACCGCGGGCCTGCGTAAACGGGGCAAGGCCGAGGCAGGTATCGAAAAGTACAGCGTTATCAGATCGATCGGCGCAATCGAACGCTCGCATATATGTATCTTGCTACTGGACGCAACTGAACTGGCGACAGCGCAAGACACCCACATTGCCGGTTTGATCGACCAGGCCTATCGAGGCGCGATCATCGTGGTAAATAAATGGGACCTTGCGGCAGAACGTGAACTTGATCGGGATTTCGTAACCAAAACAGTCAGGTATCGGTTCAAGTTCCTTCCAGATATCCCAGTTTTATTCACCTCTGCACTTACCGGCTCGCGAGTTGATCGAGTCCCCAGAGCCGTTGTCGATGTGTGGGAACAGTTCAGCAAACAGCTTAAGCCAGAGGAATTGAGCAAAGTCGTGTTCGAAGCGGTCGGTGCTAATCCTCCACCTACACAGGGCACGGTTCGCCCGAGAATTTACAAAGTCAAGCAGACGCGGACCTCTCCCCCAACGTTCGAGTTTTCCTCACGCTACCCCGAACTAATACACTTCTCGTATCGGCGCTATCTTGAGAACCGCTTGCGGGAGGCATTCGGATTCACAGGCTCGCCAATTAGGATGTATTTCGTACCGAGGGATGGATGACTGACACGTTAGCCTGGATACTGGCGATACCCGTCGCATACTTGATCGGCGCTCTGCCCACTGGTTACCTGATCGGTCGCTTGTGGCGTGGTGTAGATGTGCGCAAGTACGGCAGCGGAGGAACGGGTTTTACCAACGTCATGCGAACGCTGGGCAAGCCGGCAGCGATCACTGTTCTTGCCGTCGACGTCGCAAAGGGCGCCCTCCCGGTGTTGATCGTCGGATTCGCAACAGATGTTGAAATCATCCGAGCCGTTGCAGGTTCGTCCGCCGTTATCGGCCACGTATATCCCGTCTACACGAGGTTCGAAGGTGGACGGGGCGTCGCCACTGCGTTCGGTGCGCTACTGGTCCTCTCGCCTATCGCCGCAGGCGCAGCTGCGGGGGGCCTGCTGGTGATAGCTGTTACCAAATACGTTTCTGCAGGATCCCTTTCCGGCACGATAATCGCATCGCTCACGTTGTTGATTCTAGTGATCCTCGATCACCACGAATGGGACATACTCGTATTCGCCATCGCTATCGCAATATTCATCCCGATCCGGCATGCGGGAAACATCGAGCGCTTGGTCCGTGGCAAAGAGCACCAGATCGAGGGGATGGCGAGGCCGCGGCGCAGCAAATAGCCCGGTCAGCGGTATATATGTATCGGCACACTGCCTGATTTTCGGCATACATACATACGAGAGTCACCATACTCCAGCCGACTCAACATCTACCGAAACCTTTGGCATCCAGCTATGCTTGCTCGCTATGGTACGCATTGGCATTGTTGGAACTACCGGCTGGTCCACAACCCTCGGAATCGTCTCTGCGAGGGCAGGAAATCAGACCTTCCTATGGTCTCGGCGCGAGGCAGAAGCTGAGCAACTGCAGACCGACCGCGAAAATGTCCGCTTGCTCCCTGGTGCGCGCTTTCCCGAAAACCTGATCGTAACCGCGGATTCAATTGAAGCGTTACAGGATGCCGAGATAGTAGTGATCTCTGTGCCCTCGGTCACCATGCACCAGAACCTGCTAGCGGTCGGTTCGTCGATCAACGCTGACACGGCTGTGCTGTGCGCCACGAAGGGTATCGAGGTCTCATCGGGCAAGCGCATGACTGAGCTCATCGTTGAAGATCTCGGCATAGATCCGAATAGGGTCGGAGTGCTTTCTGGACCGAACCTTGCACCTGAGATAGCCAGCGGAAAAGCTGCTTCCGCTACGGTTGCATGCGCAGACGAAAGCACTGCCCAGCGGGTTCAGGAAGCGCTCAACACTCAGCTATTCAGGCTATACACGAGCACCGATGTTATTGGAGTTGAACTGGGCGGGGCGCTCAAGAACGTCATCACACTTGGTGCCGGGTTCATCGATGGTGTTGGGCTGGGCGCCAATCTGAAGGCGACGTTCGTGACGCGTGGGCTTCATGAAATAACCCGGCTTGGAGTCTCGCTCGGTGCAAGGGCTGAAACTTTCGCCGGACTTTCGGGTATGGGCGATCTGATCGCATCCTGCTACAGCAACCTAAGCCGAAACTACCGTCTCGGGCAGTCACTGGCAACGGGTATTTCGCTTGAGACGGCCCTTGAGCAACTCGGAGGTACCGCTGAAGGAGTACCTACGACCCAGGCTGTAGTCAGGCTGGCCGAAAAGCGTGGAGTTGAGATGCCAATCGCCCTGGCTACCAATGATGTCCTGGAGGGTCGGCTCAGGCCTGAAGATGCCGCCGCTGTGCTGCTGGCTCGCAAGCCGCAGCCAGAGGTTCGATACTGAGTCTGGTTCTGTCTGGACTAACCCAGCTCATTGGCCTCGTACATCAGTGAGGTCAACGCAACCACCGGAGCGGTCTCGGCCCTGAGTATTCTGGGACCTGCTCCTGCGAGCAGCGCTCCTGCTGACCTACCCGCCTCTGCCTCTGCCTCAGAGAGGCCACCGACGGGGCCAATCAGTACTGACACATGTTCAGGTCCGCTGCGAAGGCTCTCACGCACGGCTTCTTTTAGACTTTTACCGCGCTCCTCCTCCCACAACATGATCATCGGGCCTTCCGACTTCACACTGGCAAGGCAGTCGACAAGACTTTCCGTGGCAAGGATCTTGGGAACAAGCGTCCGTCCTGACTGCTCCGCGGCTTCAACCGCGATGCGTTCCCACCTGTTTCGCCTGTTCTGGCTGACGTTTCCGTCTCTGGCCTGAACCCGCTCACTCAAGACTGGAACTATTCGGGTCGCTCCCAGCTCAGTGCTCTTTTGGATCACAAATTCCATTCTCTCCGCAGGAATCAATGCCTGGTAGATCGTGACATTCACACTCGGCTCGGAATTGGGATCAGATGCGTCGCCCAGTCGAACCGAGACCGAGTCTTTCCGAACTGAGATGATTTTCGCAGGCCATTCATTGCCGGAGCCATTAAAGAGAACGAGTTGATCGTCTTCTTTCTTCCGCAGCACTCTCGTAACTTGCCGGCTGACCTCGTCAGGCAGTTCTATCTCTGAATCCACTTCGAGAGTCAAAGTCGGTAGGTAGAAGCGATTGGAACTCATGCATGCCGCACTTTAAACGAGGTCCAGTCCTCAATCATTCTCTTTTCGACCAAGACAGCACCTGCGGTTAGGAATGTTTGTTCAACCTCTGAATATCGCTCTTCGAGAACCCCGGAAGCGATGATTTCGCCGTTCGAGGCCAGAGCTTTGAGCAACTCCCCTGAAAGGAGTTGCAAAACGTTGGCGGAAATGTTCGCCAGGATGAAATCAAACGCACTGTTCGGAACGCGTGAATCAGGCAGCGAGCCGTGGAAGACCTCAATACTCGAGGTTACATCGGCGCGTGCTGCGTTCTGGTTCGTTGAGCGCACAGCGTCTTCTTCGACATCGAACCCAACTACTCGGTCTGCGCCCATTTTCACGGCCGCGATAGACAGGATTCCAGATCCGCATCCGGCATCGAGCACGGTTCGACCTTTGAGATTCACGTCTTCCATTGCGGCAAGAACCATTGCGGTTGTTGGGTGGTGGCCCGTGCCGAACGCAAGGCCGGGCTCCAGGGGGATAACGATGTCGCCGGAGTTCGCATCTGTCTCGGAGCCCGATGGTGAGATCAGGATACGTCGCCCGATTCGCACCGGTTCGAACGTCTGGTTCTTCCATTCGTCATCAGGCACGTCTCGTACCTGTAACTCCGGCAGCGGACACAGGTATGCGATTAGCTTGAGGCCGACGTCGATCATCGTACGTCTGGAGTTCTGTGTTGCATCGTCGGGTAGGTAGGTTCTGACGATGACAGGGGCGTTCGGTGTCGGGAGTTCCCCCTCATCGGGGTTGTATCCACCCGGAAGCTCTACGACGGCTGCGCCTTCTCCATGCTTAGAGAAAAGATGGCTCACCGGTTCGGCATACTCGCCGGGAACCTGAATACTCAACTCTGTCCAGGACATTGGTTTGCGAGCCTTGGTGCGCTTCACAGACGTTACGAACTACGGTCTCAGCGGAAGCTAACTAAATGCGTCTTTGATCCGACCGAAAATGCCACCGTCTTCTTCCAGACCGACGTCGGGCGTTCCAAGAGACTCGGCTAACTCTTCGAACAGTTCGCGCTGCCGTTCACTAAGTTTTCTGGGAGTGGCTACTTTGATTGCAACCAGTTGGTCGCCCCTTCGAGCGGAGCGACCCATATGCGGGATACCGACGTTGCGGATTCTGAACACCTTGCCTGTCTGGGTGCCGGCAGGAACATCCAGCTCATGCTCTCCATCGATCGTAGGCACGGTCATTACTGTACCGAGCGCGGCCTGCGCCACATTGACACTCACCTCGGCGAGCACGTCGTTGCCGTGGCGCTCAAACAGTTCATGCTGCTTAACTCTGACATATACATACAGGTCGCCTGCAGGACCGTTCATCGCCCCTTTTTCGCCTTGCCCTCTCATCACGATGCGAGATCCGTCTTCGATTCCAGCCGGGATTTCTACCGCAATTTTTCTACTGCGCCGTTCAGTTCCCTGGCCTCTGCAGCTTGTGCATGGCGTGGCGACAGTTTGCCCCGTTCCGGCGCAGGTTGAGCATTGTGCGACCTGTTGAAATTGACCAAACACCATCCGTTGTACTCGACGGACTTCACCTGATCCTCCACAAGTAGCACACGTCTCAGGATCAGTTCCGGGTTCGGCTCTATTGCCATCACACCGACTACAGGTCTCCATGCGCTCGAGATCGAAATTCTGCTCGACCCCGAAAGCTGCCTCGATGAACGAGACGGTTACTTCTAGTTCGAGGTCATTACCTCGAGCGGGTCCTTTCCGGCTTGATCCACCGAAAAACGCGTCGAATATGTCTCCGAAGCCGCCGAAGTTCTGGAAATCGTCGAAGCCGCGACCACCGGCGCCGTCTGAGACTCCTGCATGGCCGAACTTGTCATAAGCGGTTCTGCGTTCGGGATCACTTAATACCTGATACGCGGCGTTGATCTCTTTAAACTTGTCAGCAGCATCAGGTTCTTTGTTTCTATCCGGGTGAAAGTTCAACGCCTGTTGCCTGAAGGCTTTTTTGAGCTCTTCAGGTGATGCATTTCGGGCTACACCCAAAACGTCGTAATAGTCTCTTTGCTGGGTCATAAGATCGAGTCGTCGTCGGACAGATGTGGAACTGTGATTGCCAATCCAAGAACATGGCAACCTGATAATTATAGTCTGGGAATGCAGATTATCCGAATACGTGACTGCACAGTATCTGGACAGTCAGCACTGGCAGGCTGGGACCGGACCAGAGGCAGGCGGCTAACTCTGGCCGTAGATTCGACTCACGATGGTGTTGAGTGCCGAACCGGTGTGTGTAACTACCGGGATTGCTCGTTCATATGGCAATCTCGTCGGTGCGAGGATCCCGACAGCACCTGTGGCCTCATCTCCGACTCCGTATCCACACACAATCACGCTGAGTTTTCGAAGAGAGCTGTGCCTGTTTTCAGCACCGATAAATGTGACTGCGCCAGTGCCTGATGGCGCTACGGTGGCGAGGTCTTCAAAAACATGGTCGCTTTCTATCGCAGAGATCACCATCTGGGCGCGCTCAGCGTCTCCCTCGAACTCCGGCTGTCTGAACAGCCGGGACAGCCCTTGCAGTTTCCTGGATTTCTGGCGATCAGATTCGTGTCGGTTGACAACATCAATCGCTGAATTCACTACCTGCCGGTCAAGCTCTTCTTTCGGTTGCTCACTACTGGCACGAAGTGTGCTGAGAGATTTCCCGGCGATCATGGTATTGACTCTATTCCGAGTCTGCTCAAGATCAGATGGAGTGACGCTACGGGAGGTGTTGATCAACTGGCGATAGACAACAGCTTCCTTCATCACAACAACCAGCATTACGAGCATCTCTTGAAGCTCTAGCAGCTGAATCCCTTTGATCGATGGTGAAGCCGATTGCAGAGGTGTGGCAAACGCAACGGTGTCCAGTAACGATGCGAGTATGCTCGCTGCAGTGTTGGCCCATTCGTCAATGTCTTCCGGTGACTCCTCGAGACCAACCTGAACTCGCTTGGCGTCGCCTTCACCAACGGCAGTTAAAACGTCCAACCAATCGACTAGCTGACGATAGCCTTTGTCAGATGGGACTCCACCGGCCGAAATATGCGGCCGATGTATATACCCTTCCTCTTCCAGCGCAACCATCTCGTTTCGCACAGTTGCAGGACTAACATCCAGTCCTTCGGCTCGCGCAATTGTGCTTGACGCAACAGGTACCGCTGTACTGATGTAGTCGTTAGCGATGATTCTAAGAATCTGGCTTTTTCGTTCAGTGAGCATGGCTGATTACTGGGGAGATCCGCCTGCCTGCGGCAGTTTGAGTTTCATCACTCTGATCGTTGGAAAGTAGCACGTGCATTTCCGAAGTGTCAACGCATTGACGCGTTCTAAGGGAGGTTGCAAGATTGTTTGAACGGCACCGGTACATTCCGGGCTGTTACCGCCTACCCTCTTATTATGACTGATACGAATAGAGAGATCATGGAAATCCGTTCGCTCGGCAGGTCCGGGTTCGAGGTGAAATCGGCTGTTGGCACCGTTCTTGTGGATCCGCCAGAGGATGCACTCAAAGGGCCATTTCCCGACCCAAACACGATTGTGGCCTTCAGCAAGCGCGGTGCGCGCAGGCTAAAGCCGTCTGGCGTGGCGAAATTGATCGAAGGGCCGGGTGAGTACGAGGTTGGAAGCATCAGCATACGAGCAGTTGCAACTCCGGCCGATGACCCCTCCGTTTCCCACGAGATAAATACCGCGTATTTGATTGACGCTGACGGAGTACTCGTGTGTTCGACAGGTGGACTCGGCAGCACTCCAGACACTACTGCCATGCAGCAGTTGGGGAAGGTGAACGTGCTGTTGATCGACCCCGAGCAGTCGCCCATGTCCGCAGATGAACTTGCAGCCACCATGCGTAACTTTGAACCGGATGTTGTTGTGCCGTCTGGCTATGACAGTGCAGCCGAAAAGCCAGGGACTCTTCTGAGTAGCCTGCTTTCTGAGTTAGGTGTTAAGAATCTCGACCCTCAATCAAAGGTGACACTGACCAGGGCTTCGTTACCAGATTCGCGCACAACTATCCTGCTGACTCCGTAGTCTCACGCTCGCAGTCAGGTGCTTCCAAGTTCAAAGGACCTGTACCACCTTGATGAGTTAATCGGTCTCGTCAGAGACGGCACTAAATCGCGTCAACCGTCTCGATATCAGCAGAGCAAACGGTAGCGCAAACAGAGCTATGATCCCGGATGATGCGGGGCCGCCAGATAGCGCACTGCAAGATCCGCCACCTGAATTGTCTGGTTCACGTGTCGCAGTCGCCTCGACTGTTGGTTCACCAGAACCGATCGGTGTCGGTGTCACCGTTGGTGTTGCCGTCGGTGATGGAGTAGGAACCGGTGTTGGAGTTCTTGTTGGTTCCGGTGTAGCTGTCGGCACGGTCGTAGGCGTGGGTGTGGGTGGTAGGTTTGGGAAGATCAAATTGAACGACTGCAGAAACTCGTTTCCCTTGAACGCCGTAGTTTGCACAGCCCGAAGTTCGCCAATAAAGAACACAACCTGGACATCCAAGAAATCCTCGTTTTCCGGATTTACAACCACCTGATAGCGTCCATTCTCAATTGTCGAAAACGGAGAGATGTAGTCAGCAACTTTCGCGAATATCGGGGTGCCATCCGGCGGGATCGACGAACCTGCAAGCACCTGTCCGGAGTACAAAGACGGTAGAAGAACCACCTCTGTGGGAGTTGGTGAAGGAGTCGGTGTAGGTGTCGCAATCGGAGCCGACGGGAAATCGAGATCCTGTGTACGAAGCAATGGAAGAGTCCAACCGCAAAGTAGACAAACTCTCCCTCCTAGAAGAGGAGCGAAGACTGACACGTTGGTCGAAATGACCTGATCATCGAGCCAGAACTCGATTACTCGGCCCTCTGCCTGGGGAGCTGGGCCTATGACCAGAGTCGTGTACCGACTGTCAGTGGACTTTCCCACGATCGATGGTGACGATGTATAGATCACCTCGCCATCTGAGTCTCTGATCTTTGCAGTCAACTTAAAACCGTTCGGTGCCGGTTCGCCGTTGATCGTCACGTTCCCCTGGTAGATAGCTGTTCGTAGCTCGGGTAGTCCTTGAGCTTCAGCTTGTTGCTGTATGGCAAGAGTGCCAATCACTGCAACTGACACAATCGCAGCGACTAACACCACGAGAAAAGCGCGTATTTTCATGCCGGGAATTTTCACTGCTAAACGATTACCTGACAGTAACTGGGAAATGGATTTTCGAAACGCTGCGCGTATTGCGACGGCGATTGTGAGAGGAGATACGGTCTTAACACAATACTAGCCTTCCCCCCACACGGCTACAGTTCTGATTGACCGAACCGGCGTCAGTCATACTTCCGCAAACACATTCATCTATTACACCACAGATGAATTCCACCTCGCCGCAACTAGTCCAGACGCGAAACGCCCCCTCCCGAAAATCGGAAGGGGGCGTTTGTTATCAGTTTTAAGGACTGATCCTCACTTCCCTTACGGGAAGATCGGTACTGGTGTTCCAGTTACCTCAACAAAGAGGACTTCACCAGTCAGCAATGAGTCTCCGCCAGCAAGTAGCTCGAAGCTCAGAATCTCCGGATTCCACTTGTACACACGGCCTTCTTCAACACCACCTAGGTAGGTTGCTACTGTCACAGCTGTATCACCAGCACCACCCGTAGGAATTTGCCTTACGAGAGTCTGTGAACCACCTGTGGTCAGTTTGCGGCTTGTGTCCACAATTGGCACGGCGTTAAAGCCGAGCACCGTTGGAATCGTGATGATTCCAGGAGGTGAACCAGCGCCAGGAAGAACTTCCCCGAGAAGGAGAACTTCAACCTGTTCGAAGTTGTTCGAGTGTACCCAGTACGCCTGTGTTGATCGAACGGATGTTAGTCCGCTCTCTGTAGCAGGCTCCAGCAGACCAGAGACAGTGTCCCGTACGGATACACGCCACTGCCCAGCTACTGACGGGTCAAAACCGAGCACTGCATCGTGTCCAGCATTAGTGAACACGCTGTTGATGTCCGGGTCCAACGGGTCGCTTGGGAATGACACGGCGTTCCAACCGGCAAAGATGTCGCGGTCAAACGTCGTGCGATCTTTCACCTCAAAGGTTGAGTTGAAAGCTGCACTCGTGTTACCAGCGGCGTCCTTAGCCTTGCCTGCCGGAATTTCTACCGTGTGGTCACCCTTAGCCAGGTCCGTCGTCGGTACGATGAAGAACTTCTTCGAATCTGCAGAAGAAACCAGGCTTGACGTTACGTCAACGTCGTCCAGGAGAATCTCCTCAATCGCCACCGACGAAGTGTCAGCACTGTAGTCAAGGACAATAAACGGCCTCAACTGACTGGTGCTATCGGTATCGGCAGGTGTCACCACAGGAGCTGGAGCCGTAGCGTCCAGATCAAACACCTTGTCTGCGGCCTTACCTGAGGTACCCATGTTTGCAGACAGGTTCAACAGGCCGGTTCCACTGTTCGCCTGATCGGAACCCGTAACAGTTACGGAGCGTGGACCAGTCGGAGTTGTATCTGAGTAGTTAAACGTCCATGCGTTAGGACCAGACGACTGCGCCAGACCAGTAGCTTCCTGCGTAGGCGTTGTCGCTGAGATGTCACTGAACACGGTAACCGTAGGTGGTCCAGACAGAGCCTCATTAGAGGTGATGGTGATTACCATTTTCTCTTTAGTGAGTTTTGTCGAGTCTTCACCGCCGGTTCCCGTTCCAGAACCACCGGACGTCGAGAATCCAATCGTCGGCTTGATTCCGTCAGCAACGTCAGCACTTCCGAAGGCTGAGCCGTTACCCGCTGCGTCCTGGATAGTCCCCTGGATGGTGACCTTAGGTCGCTCATCGGCAGGAATTTCCTGGGCGAGTGTCAGGTAAACGTCTTTCTTCTCAGTCAATACCGAGATTGGCGTGAGAATTGCACTGACAGACGGGAATGTGACTGCGAAGTCTCCGGTATCTGCTCCAATGACGTTGTCGTTGAACCTGACACGCAAAGTCTTCGTATCGACAACCTCAGTCTTCGTGGCGCCATCAAAAATGACACCCGTCAGGTGGTCACCGTTTGATACTGGCGGAGTAGAAGCCGCACTGAGGATCGAAGGTGCTACACGGTCAATCTTGACGCGGTGTGCGTCAAATGCACCGTTCTGGGCTCCAGGGTTGGTCGCAGGT
>JAJCYX010000004.1 GCA_029262715.1 Chloroflexota bacterium | reverse complement strand
CGCGCGAATTTCCGGATTGTGAAAGCGTTTCCTACACCCAGCGACGGACCTTCGCGCAGTATGCGGCGTAGGGATCTTGCAGCACGGCTGAGAGATACCGCTCTTCTGCTGGTACGACCCAGAGTGCGAGTACCGCGAAGCCGACTGGGACACCTATGAGGACAGGGATCGAGTTGATGCCAATGCCAACACCGATCGTAGTCAAGACGAGTGCCACGTAGCTGGGGTTGCGGCTGAACCTGAATGGTCCGTTAGCGATGATCTGGTTTGTGCCACGGCCCGGTTCGGGGTGCTCACCCTGGCTGACCATCGTGTACACGGACCAGAGGCCAAGCACGACACCGAGAGAGAAGAGCGGTGCACCGACGCCTATTGCAACGATGTCCGGAAGAAAAGACGAGTTCCAGAAGAAGTGGACGATCAACCCGATGACTACCGGTATGCCAAAGAGCACAAAGGGGTAAGTCGGGAGGTTGAGTTCAGGTTCTTTCAATGTGATTGGCCGCTTAGAGGTTCGTCGTCATTCGTAGGGTCGCCAACTTTGGCCTTGAAAAACTTTTCCAGTTCAGGACTCCTGGCTCTGATCTTTTCATACCGAGAGCCCAGGCTCTTAGCCAGGGGTTCAACCGGCATTCCAAGCTTCGTCACGCTGAACGAATGCCACCACGTGAAGAATGCGTCATGCGCGTAATTGCCGTGCTGAAAAAGCTCCCACGCCTGGTAATCGCCGTCGAATTCCAATCCGTAGCTTGCGGCGGACTCAAGATAGTGTTGGATCAGAGGTAAATGCTCCCTCGTAGGGAAGCGCTGCAGCATGTGTAACACATCGACAAACGGGATGTTCCAGTGCGAAAGTCCCCAGTCGATAGCACGCCAACGGCCTCGACTATATACAAGATTTCCGGGGTCGAAATCACCGTGAACGAGTGTCACCGGAATGCGATCAACAATCTTCGCCAACCGATCTAGTCCGAAGGCGAAGTGATGATCAGCCTGTTGCAGTCTTCGACTCGGATCCGCCGCAATGATCGCCGGCTCAACGACGGCCTGGACCTCTTCATAATTTGCGACTAACCATGACAGCGAACGATCCGGAACGGCAACGGGTGAGCGTCCTGTAACTTCCCGTGTTACTGACCTGGCGTGAAACTCCGCCAGCGACTCAAGAAGTTCGGCAACGTCTTGCAGCCTGAACTCACGCGCAGGATTTTCTGCTTTCACATCTTCCTGTATCAGCCACGGAAATGGAACGCTCGAATCTGAGGCCAGCAGATTCGCTCCGCAGATCTCCATGCCTGAAGCAAACTCATGGACAGCGGATTCGTGGCGCAGCTCTGGGACCGTGACTTTTAGCACGAAAGTCGAGCGAATTTTGTCCTCGACGTGAATTCGTTGAACAATAGAGAGAGCGGTCTCCCGGATAAGCTCTCGTCCGGTCACTTTAAAGCCCGAAGAGGCTTCGAGCTCATCGTTGCTCGGCACTGATATGGCGGACGTGCTCAAGTTGGTTTCATCGCTTCCGACGGGTCGAGTATGCAGCCCTGCTCCAGCAGCCTGGTCTGCAAATCCGACATGTTGATCGAACGGACCGACTCAAGCCTGGATCCGGTCGTCATTGCGGCTGCCGTTCCAGCCGCCTGGCCCATCCCCATCGAATTAGCGGTTACTCGACTGGATGCCAGTGCTTCTGAACTGGCCGAGTGGCAGCGTCCGGCGACTAGCAGGTTCTCGATTCCCTGTGGGAGCAGCGTCCGGTACGCAATGTCGTACGGCGGTACCTCAGGCTGGTCGTGGTAGCCGGACGACTCCTGCGGATGGCGGTCGATGCGCCAGGCACCGAGTACAACCACATCGTCCTGTCTTTTCGCTGTCCGAATATCAGTTGCCGTCAGCGTGTAATCGCCCGTGATGCGGCGTGACTCGCGCGAACCGGCGGTCGGCCCACTCGTAAAGAAGTGCGCCTTTTCGAACTCCGGTAGCTCGGCTTTCCAGAGATCGAACATGCGCCACGCATCTTCTCGTCCGTTGATCTCGGCGCGAGTCCAATCATTCGGATTCGTCGAATCGCCAGGCGTCCGAACTGCGTTGAAGTAGATGTCTGTGCCGGAAAACGTTGCAGGCCACGGCCCGCCGTAGGGTCTGATCTTTCCCGCTGCACGAGCCTTTGTCAGAACCTCGGAGCACTTGCGGCGGAGATCGAAAGTTAACTCTACGTTGGATACTCGGAAGTGAATCGACATCGGCTGAACGCCTTCAGCCTGCTCATATGGACACCCGGCCCATGCAGCAACGTCACCGTCGCCGGTGCAGTCGATGATCACTTTTGGATTCACGGCAACGAGACCGGATTTGTTGGAGAGGATCACGGATTCGATGCGATTCTGGTGAGTGATCACGTCTGCAACTTGCGAATGAAATAGCAGATTCACGCCAGACTCAGTGAGAATGCGGTCCGACGCCAGTTTGAAGCGTTCAGGATCAGTGCGCGGTATCAGGCGGTCCGGGTGCTTTTCGACTTCAG
>JAJCYX010000003.1 GCA_029262715.1 Chloroflexota bacterium | reverse complement strand
GAGGCGATGAAGCGGTTGGTAAAAGACGCTGATGTTGTAATCGAAAACTACCGAACGGGCGTCATGGATCGCCTCGGTCTCGGCTACGACACTCTCTCCAAGATCAATCCTCAGCTCATCTACTGCTCGATATCCGGCTTTGGACGCACTGGACCCTATGCAAAACGGGCCGGATTTGATCTTGTTGCGCAGGGGATGAGCGGTCTCATGAGCTTCACCGGTGTTCCGGATTCGCCGCCGGTGAAGGTTGGTGTTCCTATGGCCGATATGAACGCTGGAATGTTCGCCACTTCCGGAATACTCACGGCCTATATCAACCGACTCAAAACCGGGAAGGGCCAGTTCATTGAGGTCTCACTGGTCGAGGCAGCGCTTGCTTACACGGTGTGGGAATCAAGCAGCTTCTTCGCAACCGGGAATGTGCCGGGCCCACTTGGCTCTGCACACCGCCTTTCAGCTCCTTATCAAGCTCTAAAGACCAGTGACGGATACATCAACATAGGTGCTCCAAACCAATCAAACTTTGAACGGCTCTGCCGGGCGATAGGGCGCGAGGAGTTGATCGAACGAGACGAGTACAAGGACAACGCGAGCAGGCTGGAGCACCGCGAACAGCTTGAGCGTGATCTCGAGGAGACGATGGCGCAGCAAACTCGAGCGTACTGGCTCGATACACTCGAGAAGGACGGGGTGCCCGCGGGCCCAATACTCGACATGGGTGAGGTCTGGTCTGATCCTCAAGTTATCGACAGAGGCATGGACGCGACGGTCGAGCATCCAACAGCCGGGACAGTTCACAACATCGGTCTTGCTGCCAAGTTGTACGGGACACCAGGCAAGATTTATGGGCCGGCACCGCTGTTTGGAGAACATACAGGCGAGGTGCTTGAGGACGCTGGCTACAGCGCTGAAGAGATTGCAGAGATGACTGGCTCAGGAGCGGTTGGAGCCAGTTAGCTGGACTGAATCTCCCGAGTGTGTTCGAGCTATCACCTTCGGCGTCTTCGCCTGCCTTCGCGAGCGTTTCGCTTCCGCCCTGCACGCCACGAAAGAAAGATCAATACACCAATGATCAATCCGACACCGCCGAAGATGGCTATTTCATCGAAGCTCGACGCCCCGGTTCCGTGAAGCAGTACAGCGGGCAAAACACCCAGTGAGACCGAACCGCCGGAGTGACCGTAACCACTCCGACGAGCTCTCTTCAGGTTCCTAATCACTGGCATTATCGTCCGGATGAAACGGCTCAATTTATGCCTTTCGTCGTGTTGCAACCAAGCTGAAGCCACCAATCCCAAATCCGAGTACACCGACGACCATGCCTATGATGGCGACTATGAGTGCCGTCGACGCTGCACTATCTGCATCGTCTGCGCGTTGGTCGGTCAAGATGAGATCGCTTTGCACGCCTTCCAAAGCACTTTGCAACTCCCGAGTCTCCCTGAGCTCGATCGGGAACTGAACGCGCTGCGACGGTGTCACCTCGTCAAAGGTGTTTGGCCCAGAAGTGAACGATTCATCGAACGACTCACCTTCAATCTCACCAAAGAACCTGAACGTGTACGCACCCGGAGCCGTCGGCACGAAGTCGGCCGTGTATGAACCTGGATCCTGGACCAACGGACGCAAGTCCATCGTCCGCTGTTCGCCTGTCGGCACGTGAATCACTTCGACCTGCAGCGTTTCAGATGCACCAAGCACCGGCGCTCCAGGCAAGTGACCTGTATCGCCTTCATGCGCGTGGCCATCATCAGCATGCGGTCCACTGAGCACCGTCATCGTGGAATCGCCTGAGATATTCATGAACATTACAGACGATCCGGGCTGAATCGACACTGTCGAGGGCGAGAACGTACCATCGAACTGGATCATCTGGGTTCCAGACACCTCTGCATCATGAGCTACCGTGACGGTGCCTCCTTCGCCGGTCAGGTGATCGTGAAACTGTATTTCGAGATCTTCGAGTTCGTGGTCGAACTCAAACTCGAAATTGCTACCCGGATCAACGGTTCCAGATGAGAACAGCGCTCCGTGAGTGAGGATATCGATTCCAGGCTTCGAGATTTTGATGAACGCTCCGTTCGGTTGAGCCTCGAACGGTGGTTCATTCAAAAAGCCAACCTCTACTTCAAATTCGCCAATCTCTCTGTCCTCGTGAGCGCTGGCCAACACCGTCATGCTGACCAACGAAAAAACTAAAACCAATAGAGGAACAAATACTCTAATTTTCAACATATGAATCTCCTGAGCGAGTTTGATTCCGCGACTCCCTGATGAGAGGCCGCGGTTTGTTGTCAAAAACTCAGGAGAGGCGTGGAGGTAGATCAGGTAGTACCGAATACGGATCCGTATATTCAGGATCAGGCCGGCCGGTGTGGAAAGTGGTTACCAGTCTGGCGATGTCCGAAGACAGTGTGACCGTATTGAGATGAATCGTTCCGGGTGCCGAATCTGCCGATTGGCTCCCGACGTTCACGACTTCAGATTCGACTTCACTTGCCTCGTCATTCGCATGGTTGTGGGCCGTCGCTGCCTCGGAAGTGAGGAACACATGCGAGTGCGCCGGTGAAACTCCAATCGACTGACCGGTTGCAACGGGGCCAAGTACGAGTGCGAAAAGCGACAACACGGCCAGAATGCCTACAGCCTTGAACAGGTTTTGCAGGCAACGATCCGCTGTACCAGTTATTCCACTGGCTCTAGAGATTGTGCGGTACATCACAGACTAATTTACGCAAAAGTAAAGATAAGAGATGCGACACGGCGTATCAATTTCGTGACGGTTCGCACCTATACCATCTTAAGTTTGACCTTGCGGGACGGGCTTATATGCAGTCTCTAACGTTCGCAGGTCGAACTCCTGCGGCTGCTCACCCATAGCGTATTCGTACAGTGCGGCCTTGAAGATCCCTTCGAGAGCCTGCACCACAGCGAATGCAATTGCGCCCGTAATTAGACCAACTGCAATTCCTGCTACCGGCAATATTAGCCCGATCAGGAGCGCCGGTATGGCAGCTATCACAATAGCCAGGATGTAAACAATCATGAAACCGAAGCTTGCAGTTATCTGCCTGCCCCAGGTCTTTCTCACCAGCGCGCTCGAGCGTTTAATGGCGCCAATAGGCCCAACATTCTCTGAAACCAGAATGGGGACGACGAAGAACGTAAGGAACTCCCACACGCCACCGATCAGATCGAGAAGGAAACGCACTAGCCCGTTCCTCTGATTGCCTTTCATTATTTGCAGTATGAGGCTGACGCTAGCGGTGATGATCGCCCAGCCAATAATAGTGTGGATGTGAGCCAGAGCGTGACTCAGCCCTGACCGGACATTCGGGTCCCCACCTCGGAGACGCTCCAGTGCAGCGGATATGAGTGCAGCGTTGAAGAATATGGTGACGATGTAAATGAGGAAGAAGGCAATTACGACCAGCACAATGTCCCCGGCTTGAGCAGTCTCGGCTGCTTGACCGGCCACTTGCGTGGTCTCATCCGATGAGGTTCCGTTTGACAGCCGGTCGACCGCACCAGTGACGCTACCGATCGCAAAGAACAGTCCAACCACTATTGCGACCCCGATAGCTGAGAACACGGGAAACCAGAGAAGTTCGCGGTCCTTCATCAGAACTCCCCAGCTCATCTTCATCAGTTCAAACGTGTGCCCGATCGTGTGGAACATATTTCTCTCTTCCGTACCTTGCTGCACGGGTACATAATCGCACCGCACGCTAATGGCTTCCTTGGACTCAACAATTCTACAGGCGTGTGATTGAGGTCACATCAATGGACAAGATCAGAGTCGGCTTCATCGGTGCAGGCAGGATATCAACTCTCCACGCATTAGCGTACGAAAACAATCCAACCGGAGACCTTGTGGCGGTTGCAGATCGAGACAAGGCTCTGGCTGAGAAACAGACCGAAGCATGGGGAGCGACTGCAACGTTCACCGATTACAAAGAGCTGCTGGCCTCACCGGATATCGATGCGGTGGAGATATTGCTGCCGCACAACTTGCACCTGCCGGTGACGCTTGATGCACTTGCAGCCGGGAAGCACGTCTCGCTGCAGAAGCCTATGTGCCTGAACATGGATGAAGCTCGACAGATCGCTGCCGCCGCTGAACGTGCAGATACGACGTTCAGAATGGTCGAGAACTACCGCACATATGAACCGTACGAGCGTGCAAAAAGCATGC
>JAJCYX010000002.1 GCA_029262715.1 Chloroflexota bacterium | reverse complement strand
TGACGTCGGGGTCCTGCACCAGGATTCGGGCCATCGCAACACGCTGCTGCTCTCCGCCAGATAGCTTCGATACTCGCTCTGATTCACGTCCCGCAAGTCCCACTCTTGCAAGTGCCGCGGTCGTCGGTGCGTGGTCTATCGGAAGGGCGAGCGCGGCGATCGAACGGAGCAGGTTCCACCTGCCCAGCATTCCCGCATCAGCGTTGTGCCTTGCGGAAAGCTCGGAAACCAGGTCGAGCCGCTGCTGCATCATGCCGACGAGTCGGGTTCGCTCTGAGGATTTTTTCAGCTTCGCTGGCTGTACCCCGTACAGCGAGACTTCTCCCGCATCTGGTTGCAGCACTCCGGTGATTATCCTGAGCAGTGTGGTCTTACCGGCACCGCTCTGGCCTATCACGGCAACCATCTGGCCACGATAAGCGGTGAACGAAACATCTTTGAGTGCCACGCGGTCGCCGTACGACATGCCGACACCGGAGATGCGGCAGGTGTCAGATTCTTCGGTAGTTGAGGTATCTGGGGATCGGTGCTCGGTTGTGGCCATGGTCGCTGCTAACGGTCAGACGGCGTGAGAGCTGGGTCGGGTGGAGCGATGAGTTGGTGTCGAATGTGAACGGTTCAAGTTCGTTCTACGTTCAAAACTACCAGATTGACTTTAGGAGTGGAGGTGGCGGAGCAGGCAGCACTTTCGTTCTGTCATCCTGACCACAGCGGAGGGATCTGAGCGGCGAGCCAAGTTTCCTGTTGGATCACAGGTTTCTTGAGAGATTCTGAATCAAGTTCAGAATGGCAGACCGCTCGGTTTCGCTCAGGGAAGAGACAGTTGGTGGGGCACCGCTTGCTACACCCGGTCCCGGCCAAGCCGGGACAATCACTCTTCGACAGGTTCAGGCTGGCGGATGCAGTACGTGTGCGCAGACTCTCAACTGTCCGCAGTCGATGCCGCACCCAGGAAATATTTCTTCCAGTGGCCATCCTCGTGGTCTTCCGGATTCTTGAAAAGCGCGTATCCGCTCTTGTTATGGCCATTCGGAAAATACCGAAGCGGGCTTGCTACGCCACTCGCGATGAGATTGTCTGCCTGCTGATCTGGAAGCTTGAACGCAAGCCCCACAGGTGTCCATGAGGCGCATATCTGGCCATTGGAATAGAGCGCCGCTCCGCTGAAGAAGTGCTTCACTTCCAGTTGCGATTCAGCGTCGGATTCTAATCCCAGCACATTGACCAGATCAGAAAGCTTGTCGACGTACTCTTTTGTCATTGAATGTAATCACCGTTGGGCTGGTGGAAGCTTGTGCAGGGATCGGTAGATCGAACGGAGAGCCCAGTTAGTTGATGAGAGACCGGTCAGATCCCTCCGCTGCGGTCGGGATGACAGGTCGTCGGCTGTTTGCTCATGCATCGGCCAGTTTCTGATGGATCGCTCCGCACACCAGGTCCTCACCCGCAAGCGGGTACCCGCCGCTCAGGACGAAGGGTGGGTGACACAGCCACTTTTTCGCAAAAACCGCTGCCGGTGATCCACCGGAAAACGCCGCACGCGGCTAGCCGGCGCCCTCGCCGCCGTCAGCCGGGATGATTGTGCCGCTTATGAAGTCTGAGAGGTCTGATGCCAGGAACAGAGCGATGTCTGCGATCTCGGTTGGCTCGGCGAACCTGCCCATCGGGATTCGAGCCAGTTTGGCGTCGGTCCGAGCTCCGGGTTTCCAGACCTGCTGTGCCATATGCGTCATCGTGACTGTGGGTGCGATGGAGTTGACCTGGATGTTGTGCGGACCGAACTCGACGGCCATAGTTTGTGACAGCTGATGTACGGCCGCTTTTGAAGAGCTGTATGCGCCGAGTGCGGCCTGGCCGATGAGAGCAGCGCGGGATGTGATGTGGATGATCTTGCCGTTTTCGCGCTCGATCATTCCGGGTGCAAACGCCTGCGTCAGTAGCAGCGGCGCAAGCACGTTGACATCGTACATTGTCCGCCATTTCTCTTCGTCTATATCGAGAATTGGTTGCGGGAAGACAACTCCGGCGTTATTCACGAGGATATCCACTCGCCCTACTGCATCGAGTGCGTCGCGGCCCAGTTGCCTGACCTGTTCCGCATCTCCCAGTTCTGCCGTCCCGCTCCATACGCTCACTCCGAACTCGCTGGCGATCTTCTCGGTCTCTGCCAATCCTTCTTTGTTGCGAGCCGTGATCGCAAGGTCAGCGCCTGCCTCTGCAAAGTTCCTGGCGATCTCAACGCCCATGCCTTTTGACGCGCCGCTGATGAAGGCGGTTTTTCCTTTGAGTGAAATCTGGTTTCTGTCTGGCATTGGTCTTCCCGGTGCTGGCTGTTTCGACTCCGGTTGAGAGCGGAGAGTGATGCGAAGGTATTTGGTTCGGACTCGAGAGCAGGTGAATGCTACTGGAATCTCCAGGTCTCAGGTGAGGCTTTGGGTGAAAACGGAGCATATCGGTGATCGTTCTTTGCTTATTGCGCAGGTCACATGACGGCCGTTGTGTGGCGGTAGACTGGTCTGTCTGTCGAACACCCAGAAGTCTC
>JAJCYX010000001.1 GCA_029262715.1 Chloroflexota bacterium | reverse complement strand
AATCAGCAACCTGTGACACACCGGAAAAGGCAGCTTGCTGCCACGGCCTAGCCGCCACCGCGCTTAATCGCGTCCTCACCAAACCGCTCTTTTGCCCGGTCGACCGCGCCGCTGATCGCGCTGTCCTTCTGCGGACTATCATCAAGTAGGGAGAGTTGAGCCGCCGGTTCGCCGAGGCCGGAGACCGACACACCCAGAAGCCGCACAGAACCGGCTCGCTCGCCGATTGTCTTGCGCAGCAGCATCTTTACTGAATCACTAATCACATCATCGCCGTCCGCTGCTTGAAGCAGAGTCGTCTGCCGGGTCACTGTTGTGAAATCGGGATAGCGCAGTTTCAACCCAACATTTCGAGCGTGCATCCCGGTGCCCCGTAATCTGCGGCCAACCCTCTCTGACAGCCTTTGCAGTGCAGCTGCCATCTCGTCCACTGAATCAACATCCTCTGAAAAGGTCGTCTCCGCGCTTATCGACTTAGACTTCGCACGCACCTTCACAGCCGAGTTGTCGACCCCTCGCGCTCGCAACTGCAGCCATGCTGCGATGTTTGGCCCCAGTGCCCGGCGAATCGGCCCCACCGGATGCTCCGCAAGCTGGCCCAGTGTTTCGATTTTCAGGGTCGCCAGCGCCTCAGCTGATTTCGGCCCGATACCGGGCAGCGCTCGCACGGGTTTCGAAAACATGAACGTCTCAACCTCGTCCGGCTGCACCTCGAAGACGCCGTCTGGCTTGGCATCTTCGGAAGCCATCTTCGCAACCAGCCGGCTCGGTCCAATGCCGATCGAGACCGCTATTCCAACCTGCTCACGCGTACGTTTGCGAATCTCCTCTGCGGCCACTTTTGGCGGCCCGAACAACCGCTCAGAACCTGTCATGTCCAGGTACGCCTCGTCGATCGAAACGCCCGCGACGGTAGGTGTGAACTGTTCGAGTATCTCGAAAAATCGCTTGCTGAATTCGCTGTACTTTTCGCGATGACCGCTCAGGTAGACCGCCTGAGGACAGCGGCGGCGCGCGATCGCCATTGGTTGCGCCGAGTGGACACCGAACTTGCGCGCTTCGTAGGAAGCAGTGGCGACAACGCCGCGATTGCCGAGACCGCCGACAATCACTGGCTTACCGATCAACGATGGATCAAGCACGCGTTCAACCGCGACGTAGAAGGCGTCGAGGTCCGCGTGGAAAACTGTTCTCTGCTGGCTCATAGTCCGTGTCAGCGTTGTACTGGCGAGCCGATTCTACCGCCGATAGAACACAAGCCGGTCTTCGGTGACGCAGAAGCGAGTCCTAGCGCAGATACGTGGCTGCTGCTGCCGACAGGTTCCACGGCCCAGATCCGCAGGCACTCTGTTGAATAGCTTCTATCCGGAGCGTCGTCTCGTCCGGCATCTCAATAAGCAACGTCAGGTCGAAGCCATTGCCCCAGCGGTCGGTCAGACCTTCGTAACAGAAGACGCCAGAATCGGGTTCGACCTCTGCGAAGTCCCGGTTCGTATCTCCTGTTGCTACGGGCACAAACCGGTACGTATTCGACTGCGCACCTGGAAGAGAGTTGCCGACGGAGAAGACCGAAATCGAAGGGTCGATGTTGTCGTGAACAAGGGCAATATTCTGGTCTTCAGTGGGATTGCCTTCGAGTGTCTGGAACCAGCGTCCCTGCGCCGTGCCCGGAACGTCCTGGTCAACCGTGCCACACAGCGGCGCAGCGGTGCGCCGGAGTTGACTGGTGCCAAGCATCTCCTCGAAGTCAGTACGTTGCGGTTCATCGTAGAGATCGAGCGGACACTCTGGAACGCGTGACCAGCCGTTTGAGTTGTCAGGGTGACTCGCTCCGAAATCGAATGCCGCTGCTCTGCCTGATGTGAAGGCGATCAACTCGCCCGCCTCAACGGCCCAGCCAGGAGAGTATTCGCACCGCTCAACCGTAAAGGAACCCGTAGAGTAGCTGTTACACCAGTTCGGTTCAGTCTGAACCACAAGCGCCTGAAGCCGGTCTGAGAGCGGACCGATATGGCCGTACCTGATCCATAGGCCGTCACAAACCTCCAGCCGCAGATCGAACTCCTGGTAGCTCTCAGGCTCTCCGGCAAGAGTGGAAACAACATCGGCGAGTGCCAGCGACGCGACGCGGGCATCGGCCGCTGCGTAGACGTTCTGGGCAGGGAACACCATGCCGTCACCGAACGGCCCATCGCTGGTTCCGGTCTCTTCAAACGGAAGTGAAAAGTACATGTGCCCGGTCGGGAAGGTGTGTCCCGGTGGAGCGAGGTTACCGAGCGGCACGATGTGTCGAAAAGTACCTTCATCCATCGGTGAGTGGGTGAGCACAGGTCCATCGCCGCATGCCGCAGCGGACGAGGTAGACGCGGTTGCTACCGGAGGTCTGGCAACGGTTGCAACTGGAGAGATTGGAGTGACGCGGGGCCGATTTGGTGTGGGTGAAGGCGCAATAGAGGGTGCATTTGGCGACGTCGGCTGAACGTCTCGGACGCTCTGCGACGTTTGAGTTGCGATCGGCTCCAGGGTGCTGGAATCTGACGAACTTTGCACATCGCCCGGATCGTTCTCGGCGGCAAACGGGGAGCTCGCCGTGCCAGACGCATCGACACCACAGCCAACTGTGATGAGGAAGAGGCTCACCATTGCCGCCAGCGCGAGTTTTGAGATTGAGAGATGCATGCCGTGTCCACCGTCTGAACAACATGTTCTGGTCAACGTGATCACCGCATGCAGGTGAAACTTGCCAGCCGGATGTTGCCGAACACGCTATGCGCAAACACACACTAACCCGGTCCTACCGCGAACTACTCCAGCTCCGTCACCGCACTCGCGTTCCAGCCGATCTCTTCATCCGCAATCCTCACATCCGAATCGATGAACACCTCGGTCGGCAACCCGGTGTCCGGGTCGAATTCGGCCCTTATCGAAGCAGCGGACCGGTCTATCGCATCCTGAATTCGGTCGAACAGCTCGTCCACCGTAACGAAATCATCCCTGAACTGGTCGCTCACCGGCTCGCCATCCTCAACGCGAATCACGCTCGTAACCCGGCCGTCCTCTACCGCCACCGTAACCAGCGCCGTGAAATCCTGGATACAGAAGCACTGCCAGTTGAAGCGGTACGAGTAATTCGCAGGTGCCGCCGAAGCCCACAGTGCGCGTGCATCATCCAACCTCGTTTGCAGCTCTTCGTGTATATCCAGCGGCTCCAGATCCTCAATAAAGAACGCCTGCTCGTCATCGAAAAGCCGAATGATCGGATTGAAACGAGCACTGATCGGGTAGCCGGAAGTGGTGTCAAATTCCAACGCAACGAACTCCGGATTACGGGCAATCCGCTCCGAAATCCAGCCGAACAGGTCGCTAACGGTCCGGTACTCAAGACCATCCGGCGCCATAATTGGCTCGCCCGTCACCGTGTTCACTGTTGAGACGATGCGTCCACCTTCAACCCTGACGCGCACAGGCGTGACTACCTCGGGAAGGCAGAAGCATTCCCAGCGAAACACGAACTCATAGCTCTGTGATCCGGAGTCGAACCAGCGAAACATTGCCGAGTCCAGTTCTGAACGCAGGCGTTCGAGGTCGGTGATCTGAGTCCCGGGCTTGAAATTAGTGATGCGGTACGAGATGGTCGCATCCCCGGCACCAACCTGCTGATCGATCGAAGCGCTCATCGGGTAGCCAATATCAGCTTCGAACTCAACATCAAGCACCCTGGCTGCTGATTCATCGAGAGCGTCCGAAAGTTGCGAGAAAAGGTCACCGAATGACACCGAAGGGCCGCCGTTTTCCTGGCCTCGCGCTGCGCCGGTAGCCGGGTCAACAGCCGAGACAACTCGATCTCCCTCAACACCGACTCGCGTGATATTGCCTTCGTAAGAGCAGAAGCATGACCAGGTGATGTCGAACGAATATGACCCCGGCATGTTCGCTGCCCAGCGGGTTCTGGCGGCCTCAAGATCGGCGATGATCTGTGGCTGGTCCGACTCGGTGAATTCACGGAATTCCGTGATAGCCATAAACAGAGTTGTGTCGGTAGCCCCAACTCGTTCGTCGATGCTTACGGTGGTCGGAAATCTCAGTTCGCTGTCGTACTCAAGCTCGATAACGCGCTTGGTCTCAGGATTGTCCAGTGCGGTCTGAATCCAGTCGAACATCTCATCAACAGTCATCGTGATTCTGCCGCGGTCAATCAGAAACGGCTCACCGGTATTTATGTCGAACGCACGAACCACCTCGTTATCTGTCACGATAATCTTCACGTCAGTGTCGTTGAACGCGCAGAAGAAACAGTTCGGTGATAGGACAAGCTCATAAGAGACCGGACGGTTCTGCTCCCACACGCTTCGAGCTAAGTCGAGCTGTTGCTGCAACGCGGAGACATCGGGTGTCTGCGTCGGAGGCACAGTTGTCGGCTCCGACCCCGAACTGCTAGACCCGCATGCAATGGCGACTATCGCCACGACACCCAAAAGGATCGCCATTAGCGGTAGTGAACGAAATTGAACTGCTTGTCCCATTGTTTAGTCCCCGGTCAGCGCTTGTGGCGCAAGATGCGTTGTGTCCTATATACAACGTTTTCAGGCATCAGTTTGTTCCGCAGGCAAAGCGGTCTCATGAGTCTCGAAGGACTCAGGCGCGATACTTGATGCCGCACACACCGACGATGCACCATCCCGAAGGTACGGTTCGGCATCACACACTGCACACAAAACAGTTCGACTTGGAGAGCACTTTGACAGACAGGCCACTGATTGGAATAACGATGGGCGACCCCTCAGGCATCGGCCCCGAAGTGGTTGCTGCGGCCCTGCAGGAAAGGTCACTCTACGACGGTATGCGGCCACTCGTGCTTGGCACAGTGAAAGGCATGCAACGTGCGCTAGAGGTTGTCGGTGCGAGAGATAGCGTCGTCGCTGTAGAGGACCTGTCCGCCATCGAAGGCAAGCCAGGTGTTATCGAAGTGTTGCCAACCGGCGGCTACGAAGACACCGATTTCCCGGTCGGTAAACTCTCAGCCGAATCCGGAGCCGCCTCCCACAGATGGGTCGACACTGCTGCTCAGATGTGCCTCAGCGGTGAATTGGCGGCGATGGTCACAGCGCCTATAAACCAGGAAGCGTGGCAGATTTCAGGGAACAAGGACCTTGGCCACCAGGAGGTCTTCAAGCGACTCACGAATACGCAGACCGTCTACACCATGCTGGTGAGCGGCAAGCTGCGCTGCATGCACCTTTCGACGCACAAGCCGCTCATCGAGGCGTGCAAGTTCGTCACGACCGAAAACATTCTCACCGCGACACGCATCACCCATGAAGCGTTCTCCTCATGGGGTTTCGATTCTCCCCGCATCGCCGTTGCTGCGCTGAACCCTCACGCAAGCGACAACGGCCTCATTGGCGACACAGAGGCGAAGGAGATCCGGCCGG